>CBDUYG010000684.1:0-2533 GCA_965371385.1 uncultured Myxococcales bacterium
TTCAATAGACCGGCGGAGTCTGCCCGCGCGGAACGATGAGGGAGGAGCCCGTCTCCATCGCGATCCGGGTCGTGAGCTTATGGCCGAAGAGGGTGCGATCGAGGGCCGGGACGAACGTCAGCTGGATTCCCTTCTTCTCGATACAGGCGACGATCTCGTCCGACGACTTGCCCTCGAGCACCTCGAAATCCGCCTCGACCTCCTTCCAGCCCTCGAGATACGAACGCGCACGCACGAGGTGATCCCGCCTCCCACGCCCCGCCATCGCCTCGATGACGTGCAGGCGGAGCTGCCGCTCGGCGGCGAGAGCGGCGGCGATGCGAAGCGCCACGCAAGCGTCGGGACTGTCGTCGAAGGCGACGAGCAGGCTATCCGGAATGTGCGGCGTATCGGCCGCGACGAGCACCGGTACCGGGCTGGCGGCCAGGAGCGCATTGGGGAGCGAGCCGAGGCCTCGCGATCGCTCGTGAACGCTCTCGCCGTGCCGACCGACCACGACGAGATCGTGCCACTTCGACTCGGCGACCAGCGCCTGGGTGGTCCAGCCCTCGACTCCCTGGCTGTCGCAAACCACGCCTTCGCGCCGGCACTCTTCCAGCCGCTCCTCCAGGATGGTGCGCATCATTTCCGGGGGCGTCTTCGCCCGGATGCGAGGCTTGCGGGAGTGGAGGTGGATGAGGTGAAGGTGCGCGTGCGAGGCCTTCGCGAGCCAGATCGCGAGCCCCAGCGCCTGATGGCTGTGCTCGGAAGCGTCCTGACCCACGAGGATGGAGTGATACATGGAAAAACACCGCCGCTGCTCATCAGTGTAGCTGAATCAAGGCCGCACGAGAATCGGTCGGTTTTCGAACCGGACGGCCTGGGAGAGCCGTAGCGCGACCGCCGCGCCCAACGCGAGTGGAGCCGATTCCGCTATCCGACCGCGCTGACGATCCAGCTCGCCCAGGGCGCCCGCGCGTACAGGAAAATCAGGAAGAAGGTCGCGAGATAGGCGATCCGGGTGCGAGAACGTTCCTCTTCGCACTGGGCAAGCCCCATCGCGCAGAGTAGCCAGCCGAAGACGTCCACGGTCGCGACGGCATAGGTGCTGACGGCGAAGACGATCAGTGCAACATGACGCCAGGCCCCGCCCGGGAGTCGCCGGGGCCAGAGGAAGCCGATCGCAATCGCGGCTTCGATCGCGAGGGTCCATAGCGCGCTGAGGCGAGCCACCTGTGCGAGCCGGGGAGGCTCGACGAAGTCGCGGCCCCAGACCGCCCCCTCTCCGCCCGCGAGCCACTCCCGCACGAGGATGCGATTCAACCTCTGATCTTCGGGCGCGAGTCCGCTCGTCCATTCACTCCACTCACTGAAGCGCGAATCCGTGAGGAAGGTGAAGCGCAGATAGCTTCCGTCCAGGAAGTCCGGGGAAAGGAGCGCCTTCCACGCGAAGGCGAAGAGGAAGGCCAATCCCACCAGAGCGCGCGCGTTTCCGGCGAGACACGCGCCCCCACGTTTCGGATCGAGGTTCGCCGAGATCGCGATCGCGAGCATCCAGTACACCCGAAGGAAGGCGTGATTGTCGACCCCCGTCCAGTCTGCGAAGACGGGCAGCGCACAGCCCACGGTAGCCACCCACCAGAGCGCTGGATGCCAGACGAGGCGCGGAACCGCAAGGCCGAGGATGGCGACCGCCGTGACGGGCCAGTCGACGAGCACGTGCCCGATCGGGTCGAGGAGCAGGATGATCCAGGTCAGCCGAACTGCGAGAAGCGGGGGATTCCCGCTCGCGTTCTCGCTCTGTGCGCGGGAAGCCGGCGGCTTTGCATCATCCATCCGGCGGAAGCTCGATTCGCGCCATGCGAACGCGCTCGGGTCGCAGGGGGTTCCCGGCCCAACGCAAACGCCAGACTTCGACGGTCGCCGGTGCGCCCTCGGCGAGCTCCCGCTCGGAGGCCAGGGCGACCGCGAGAGCACGCAGGGCTCGCTCACTCGGGAGCCTACGTGCACTGCGCTCTTCCTCGAAGAGAGTGGAGGGAATCTCGATCGCGACGCCATGGCGATCGAAGGCCCGCACCTCTCGCAGCCCGGGCCCATCGATCGTGGCGAACATCCCGAACCCACCGCCCTTCCACGCCACCAGGCCCTGGCTGAGCGCGAGGACGATCTGGACTCCCGCGATCGTGATCAGCAGAGCGATCGGTGCTCGCTCGTAGCCATACCGGACGATCGATCGATGCGATGAATTCATCCCATTCCCCCTCGCAGAGCCATCCATCCGCGATCGAATCAAAATAGCGCGTACCGGGCAGACCCCGCTGACGGCGTCGACCCCCTCTTCCTGAATCCATCGAACCCGCGCGACAGCCCTCGATTCCAGGCAAGTCGGCAACCAACCACCCGATTTCGCGGCAGTCATGAATGAAGAGACGAGCTTCGCACGGAGCCGGGGACCGCCGGCGAGAAAGCATCCCAGGAGGCCGATGTCGTTCCATCCTCTGCCGAAGAGTGGCGGGGTGTGGCGAGATGTAACCCTCTCACGATGAATCGAGGG
>CBDUYG010000685.1:0-2533 GCA_965371385.1 uncultured Myxococcales bacterium
CGTCCCGGCTCATGTGCTCCACGACGTGGGCGAGGAGCAGGGAGTCGAAGCGGCCCGGGCGCGCGTACTCCGAGCCGGGGAAGTCTTCGGTCGTGAAGGCGATGCAGCCGCGCTCGCGCGCCAGCTCGACCGAGGTCGCGTTGTGATCGACGCCGACGCCGTGGCGATCGAGATTCACGAGGTTGCGGCCGATTCCGCAGCCGATGTCGAGCACGAAGCCCAGGGCGAGTCGCCGCAAGTTCCAGCGGTAGGGAGCCTGGACGTCGAGCACTCGCTTCCAGGCCGCGCCGCTCAGGTCGTCGAGGCGCTCGGTATAGGCCTCACCTCTCGTTCCCCCCACATCTTTCGTGTCGTTCACCTCACTCACGGGGCGCCAACCTCACCCGATCCGGCCTGGCATGGCCGGCGTTGGGATTCACGTTCTCCATGTGCCGCGAGGGATCGACCTTGGGCCACACGAAGCCCGGCCCCTCGCGTTTTTCCCAGACGAGCCCCGTCGTGAAGGTCATCGCCGATGCGAGCAGCAGCACCGCGAGGGGCGCCCAGATCAAGCCCGCTCGCCAGCCACGATCCCGGGTCCAGTCCGAGATCACCTCGCTGGCATAGTAGGCGAAGGGCACACTGATCCCGAGCAGATAGCTGCCCTTGAGGGTGGCGTACCAGGGATTCTTCCAGGTGAAGAGCACGTAGCCGGCGAGGGTCGCGAAGACCAACGCCACCAGCAACGTGTCCGGACCTTCGGGCGATTCGACCGCCCGGCGCACTCCCCGGGCGAGCCCGATTCCAAAGGCCGCCGTCGGGATCAACGCGAGGATCAAGAGCCCCGTCCCCATGAGCCGCACCGAGAAATCGCTACGGGGCAGGAACACGCGATGGCCGTCGAAGAAGATCGTCGTATAGGTCGTTCCCCAGACCGAGCGCAGAAGATCGGGGTCCAGAACCTGGGGATCGCGGAAGGTGGCCAGGGGAAAACGCAGGTAGTCGAGCAGCTCGCGCTCACCGGGGGGCATGGTGAACATGATCTCGTGCACCTGGAGATTCTGCGGGTAGAAGTAGCCGTACTCGATCTTGTTCCGCAGATAGGGCCAGCCCCCTACCGCAATCGCGAGAAGCGCGAAGACCGCGCAGCGCAGGAGCGCCGACGTGAGCTGTCGCCGTCGCAGGCCGTCGAGGCCGATCGTACCGACGACCGCCATGATCACGATCAGACCGGTCAACTTCGTGAGGAAGCCGAGCCCGGCCAACACCCCCAGGCCGGCGAGGCGCAGGAGCGAGGGCACGAACAGAGCCGGCCTCATGATCTCGCGAGCCACTCCCACGACTACGATCGCGCCGATCGAGGCTGCCAGGATCTCCTCGCCGAGCATCGCGCTCATGTAGACATGAACGGGAAGGAAGAGCAGCAGCGCGGCAGCAGCGAAGACGCGCCTGTAATTTCCAGAGTCGCTCCGCCATACGAGAAGGGCAGCCGCCGCGACTCCAGCAAGCCCGATCGCGCTGCTGAGCAGGCGATTGGCGATCGTGACGTCGAGGACGCTCGCTCCCGGCATCGAGCGCCCGACTGCCGCAGCCAGGTAGTAGAAGAGGGGGGGATGCGAGGTGGACCATCCCTCGCCCGGATCCGGCATCGTCCACGACGACATCAGGATCTGGATGTACTCCCAGTTCGCCGGGGCGTCGAATCCGAAGTGGATGGGGTAGAGAAACGCGTTGCTGACCCGAATCGATGCCGCCCACGCTGCGAGCAACGCGATTCCGATCCACCAACCCCGGCTTCTAGCGCTATCCGTGCCCACCGGCGGGAGGGTAGACCGGACTGGATCGAGGAGACAGACCCTTGTCGGGACCCGCCCGGTCGCCGAAACTCGCCCGATCGAAGAACGGATGCCTGAGCGAACCAACGGGCGCCTGAGCTAGCGAACGGACGCCTGAGCAAACCAACGATAGGAGAGTGAAGAAAGTGACCCTGTTGAAGCGCATCCTCGGAATCGGGCCGGCGAGTGGCGAGCCCGATACCGAGTCTCCCACCGTGCTGCGAATCGCGCAGAAGCTCGATGGCCTGCCGAGCGACCGGGCCCACTACCTCGCCGGCTTTGCCTACATACTCGCTCGCGTGGCCAACGCGGACCTGCGCGTCGAGGAATCGGAGGTCGACGCGATGGTACGGGCGACCGCCTCCCTGGCGGATCTCCCCGAAGCCGACGCGAAGCTCGTGGTCGAGATCGCCAAGGCTGGCACCCGGGAGCTGGGAGGTCGCGAAAACTACCTCGTGACCCGGGAGTTCCGGCGCATCTCGAACCGAGAGCAGCGTCTGGGCCTGGTCGAGTGCCTGTATGCGATCTCGGCGGCCGACGGCAGCATCTCCACCCGGGAGAGCACCGAGGTCCTGACGATCGGCGAGGAGCTGGGGCTCTCACGCAATGAGATCAACTCGCTCAAGGCCGGCTGGAAGGAACACCTGGCCGAGTTCCAGGGACTTCGCAAGCAGCCCTCCTGACTCTCCCGGGAAACTCCCAACGAGCCGGGCTCACCA
>CBDUYG010000686.1:0-2531 GCA_965371385.1 uncultured Myxococcales bacterium
TCGACCCGGCGCGACGCATGGCCGTTGGGCTTCCCGAGCGAGAAGCTCGAATTCGCGAAGATCGCCGAGACGATGCCGGTACACGCCATCGACGTGCGCATCTTCGCCACCATGTCGGCCTCGTCGCTGTAGTCGAAATTGGCCTGGACGGTCGCGGTCGCGTGCATCATCTCGAGCGCAAGACTGCCCTGATGAGGGAGATAGTCGCGCATGATGTCATAGCGTCGTTTCGGCATCCGGGGAATCTCCGAGACGGGGTGGATCGGGTCGCCTCCGAGCGCGAGCCAGGCGATCCCCATATCGGCCGAGATCCGGTTCACCATCTCGACGTGCGTGTTGAATTCGGAGCAGGTCTCCCTCGCATGCCGCAGCGGAGCGCCCGAAAGCTCGATCTGCCCGCCGGGCTCGAGGGTGATGCTCGCGCCATCCTTTTCGAGAGCGATGAGCCGCTCGTCTTCGAACACACGCCCCCACGATTCCTGCTCGGCGATTCGCTCGAGCAGGCGCTCGATGCCTCGCTCGCCGTCGAAGGGCACCCGCTCGAACGTGTCCCGGAAGACACCGATCTTCTCGTGCTCGGTGCCCACCCTCCAGTCCTCGACTGGCGTCTCGGAGGCACGGAAGTAGTCGATCAGCGCTTCTTCGCTTTCGATCGGCTCGCTCGCAGGGTTCACCGAAGCACCTCGTCCGGGCGTGAGATCGGGGTCTTCATCAGCGGGCGGCGAGGAGGCGCTGAGATCCAGGGAAGAGGCTTCGCGACCAGGGAGCGACCGCTCATGGCTCGAACGCCTGGTCGAGGAAGGCCACGAAGAGCTCGTCGAGACCCGCTTCGATCTCGCTGCGCGGGTCGAGGGGAAAGGACCGGCAGGGGCCCTCCTGCTTGCCCGCGTGAAAAGGTCCGACCAGGGTGACTTCGCCGCGACTCTTGACCGTGACGATGGCGCGGTGCCGGCCGCGCTGGATATCGAACTGGACCGAGTGAACGTGCTTGTCGTCGAGACGCGGAGCGCTCAACACGATCTCGAGATGGGAGGCCCCCGCTTCCCGGCAACTGGCGTGGAACGCCTCGACGGCCGTCTCGACGAGCTCATGAAGCTCTTGCGAGTGCCTTCTCGCCAGCGCGAGCTCTTCGCTGTGCTGGGACTCTCGCTGGGAAAGGTCGCGGCCCAGCTGGGCCAGTCTTTGCGTGAGATCCACCTCGACCCTCCATGTGGTCCTATATGATCAGGATCGCCGATCGGGGCCCACGGAGCCAGGACCGTACGTCGAGGCTCGACGCAGTGAGAAGGTCCCGAAATGCAGTGCTCCTGCCGCCCTCGCAACGAGCTTCAAGAATAATCCGGGCTAGATGGCGTTTTCGACCCGCTCGAGGTCGGAATCAAGCAAGCCGGCCAGCAGCTGATCGCGCACGATCTGGAAGTCCGCCCAGGATTCGTCCTCGACGGTACGCTGGACGACGTCGGACTGCTGCGGCACGTTGTGAATCGTCGCGGGATTGACGTAGTGACCGTTTCGAGTGACGCGGAAGCAGACGTGGGGCCCCGTCGCCAGACCCGTATGTCCCACGTACCCGATCACTTCCTTCTGCTTCACCTTCTGCCCCGACGAGAGACCCTCGTCGAAGCGTGAAAGGTGCGAGTAATAAGACACATATCCGTTCGGATGCCGGATCTTCACCAGGTTGCCGAAGCCGCCGCCCCAGCCCCGGTAGATCACGGTGCCGTCCGCGACGCTCCAAACCGGCGTGCCCTCCTCCGCAGCATAGTCGATTCCGTGATGGGGCCGCGTCACCTTGAGGATGGGGTGGGGGCGTGCGGAGCTGTAGCGCGAGCTGATGCGACTGAACTTCACCGGCGCCACGAGATATTCGCGCTGGATCGCGTTGCCGTCGGGCCGGTAGTAGCTCCCGACACCCTTTTCATCCTCGAACCAGACGGCGGTGTAATCGCCCGCGTCTCCGTTGAAGTGGGCGGCCAGGATCCGGCCCGGGCGCACGTAGACCCGGCTGCCGTCGTCGTCGCTGCGGAAGAGTCGCTGGTAGACGAACTCGAAGCTGTCCCCGGTGCGAAGATGGCGGGTGAAATCGACGTCCCAGGCGAAGATGTCCGCGAATTCATTCGCGAGAGAGGGATCCTCGCCCAGGCGGCGGATCGCCAGGTAGAGGGACGAATCGACGTCGCCCTGAAGCCGCGCCACCTCCGGCTGGAGGACCGCAAACTCCCTGCGAACCTCGTAGCGATCACCCTTTCGGAAGAGATGGATGCTCTCGATGTCGGTCAGTCGGTAACGGAAGCTCTGAAGCTCCCCGTCGGAGGCCCAGCGAAGCCAGTAGCTGTGTCCGGGGCGGGCCTGCCGAAAGTCGAACTCCGAGCGCATCGAGCGAGCGATCAGATCGATCGTCGATGCCGCGACGCCTTTTTGCGCCAGCTCCTTCCCGACCGACTGCCCCGCTTCGATCGTCCCGCCCACGGGCTCCCGCGGGATCCGGCTCATCAGGTCAGAGTGGCTCGACTCCGGGGCCTCACGACCGA
>CBDUYG010000687.1:0-2528 GCA_965371385.1 uncultured Myxococcales bacterium
CTCCTTCCCTTCCTGGTCGTGGTACTGAGGGAAGCGAAGCGGGACCCCGCATGAGTTCCGAGCGTCGAGTGGCCCGGGGCTTCCAGTCTCCCGAAAGCTTCCATCGTCACTCATGGGTCCGGGCGACCTCGTTCATCTGCCAGTCTGAATCATTCATGAGCGCTCTGCCGCGAACGCAGGAACACTGCATTTTGCGGACCTTCTCGCTGCGTCGACCCTCGACGTACTGAAGTACGCCTGCGCGGCAACGCGAAGCATCGCTTGCACCTGGCCGGCAAAGCCGGCCCGCAGTCGACTCCGCCCCCGAGGTGCGAATCAGGAGCGACGATCCCCGACCTCACGCGGCCGGGGATCGTCGCTCACCTGAAACGCAGGACTGGCGAAGGAGCCCGTCTCAGACCGCTTCGAAGAAGTAGGTCATGCGAGTCTGGAGCGCCGTCGCGAGCTTGTGGAGCGTAGACATCGAGGCCGCGCTCTTGCCGAGCTCGATCTGCGAGATCAAGCTGACCGAGAGGCCCGTGCGGTTTGCAAGCTGCTTCAGGGTCAGGGGCCGCGAGTGCCTGAGTTCGCGAATGCGCGCTCCCACGACCGAGTTGAGCCGGGTCTCGAGGTCGACCAGCAGACCCTTCTCGCGAATCGCTTCCTTGAGGATGGCGGCGAATTCCTCCTCTTCGATCGGCTTCTGAAGATAGTGGAAGGCGCTCTTCTTCATGGTCTCGACCGCCATCTCGACGCTCGCGAGCGCGGTGGTGGCGATCACGCACAGATCACTATCCTGCGTCCGGATCAGCTGCAGGGCTTCGGCGCCGCCCGAGCCCGGCGAGACGTCGAGGATCACGATCTGGTAGCGATTCTCCCGGATCTCTTCGCATGCCCGACCCGGATCTGCGAGCGTCGTCACGCGGTGTCCACCGCGCGTCAAGAGATCCTTCAGTGTAAGAGTCGTCTCTTCATCGTTATCGACGACGAGGACGTTCAAGCTCTGTGAAGAACTCATTGTCTCTCCCTCAAAGGGTCGTGATCGCGAGCCACACGGACTCCGAGACCCCTCCGCGATATGCGCCCATCGGACCTAAACCCCGACCCCTTCGGGAGATTCCGACATTCCGCGCGTTTCAGGAAAGTAGTTCGGTATTCCTCGCAGGTTGCATTAGCTCTGAATTCGCGTGAGCGAGGATTATTTCGTGTGGCGTAGGGGAATATCTACGGGGAGGGTAGAACGGTGCCGGGAGCGGGGGGCTCGATGGCGGGACCCGGAAGGGGGGCGAGCATCCACTCGCGCCCGAAGGCGCTCGCCGCTGCGCTGACGCTCGCAACCTCCTGAATCACGAAGCGAACGGGGCGCTTCCCCTGCTCCTCGATGGCCCACCACTCGGGCGCTCGAAGCTTCTTCCCGAAGGCCACGTAGGGACCCAGTTCGACCACTACGCCGTCCGCGGATTCGATCCGGTGAATCTCGAAGCTCTCGGAGTCGACCCAGATGTTTGCGTGGGTCCGCATCGGCGCCACTTCGACCTCGAGCATCGTGACCGTGCGATCCCCCTCGTCCCCGGCCGTTCCCACCTCTTCGACCACCTCGATCTCCTCGATCACCTCCACCACCGGAAGTGGCTCCGCCGCCCCATCGGGCGACCGCTCCTCACCGGGTGCGGGGATCGAGATCTCCGGGTCGCCGACCACATAGCAGTCGCCATCGCCGCAGGGGCGGAGGCCGACGAGGTTCCTCGCTACCCCGAATGCGTCGAGGGCTGCGTTCAGGGTTGCGGACGAGTCCGCCTGCATGAGGAAGAGCGGCGGCAGGAAGGCACGAGGGCGCACCAACACGGCGCCGTTGCGCGCGGCCGAATGGTCGCTGCCGAGGAGCAGGTGGCGCTCCACCAGCCCGCCGGTCGTGCGCAGCTCGAGGCGAGCCATGCCGGACGGGTGGCTGATGAGCTCGCCGCTCGCGACCGGCTCGTCCTCGATCAGCAGGCTCAGCGTGTAGCGCAGCGCGACGTGCCGCCGAGCAGCGCGATTCGCGTCTGCGATCGCGGAGACGATGCGGCTCGAGCCGGGGATGTAGGAATGAGCCGCCTGGGCGAGAACGAGGAGCCCCAGCACGAGGGCGAGCCCCTGCATGAGCCGGCGAAGGCCGCACGTTCTCGGGTTCACCGGGCGCCCGCGCCCGCAGCGCCCGCGAGGCCGCTCGCCCCCGCGTAACGCGCACGATCTCCGAGCTCGGCCTCGATGCGGAGCAGTCGATTGTACTTGCACACGCGATCCGTGCGGCAGAGCGAGCCGGTCTTGATTTGCCCCACCCCACTCCCGACCGCGAGATCGGCGATCGTCGTGTCCTCGGTCTCCCCCGAGCGGTGGGAGATCACCGCCGCAAAGCCCGCCTCGCGCGCCATCCGAATCGCCTCGAGGGTCTCGGTCAGGGTGCCGATCTGGTTCACCTTGATGAGTATCGCGTTTGCGGCGCTCTCGTCGATGCCGCGCTTCAAGATCGCAGGGTTGGTGACGAAGAGGTCGTCGCCGACGATCTGGAT
>CBDUYG010000688.1:0-2518 GCA_965371385.1 uncultured Myxococcales bacterium
CGGCGCAGAGGCCGAGGTAGAGGAGGGGATCGTGATGCGGAAGGCTCTGGCGGGAATCCGCGTGCTCGACTTTTCGAGTCAGATTGCGGGGCCCTATTGCTCGAAGCTCTTCGCGGACAGCGGAGCCGAGGTCATCAAGGTCGAGCCGGCCGAGGGTGACTCGCTGCGTTGCTGGTCGGCAACGAGTGCCGAGCTCGGTGACGAGGACTCGGCGTTCTTCACCTTTCTGAACGCCGGCAAGGAGTCGGTCGTTGGGACCGCTGCGGATCCTCACGTCGAGACGCTGCTGGCGGATGCCGATCTCGTGATCGAGGCGCATGGCCTCGAGTCGGACGGGGGCGAACGCCTCGACGTCGCCCGGCTCCGCGCGGCCCACCCGTCCCTCGTCGTTCTCTCGATCACTCCCTATGGCCTCAGCGGGCCCTGGGCCGATCGTCGAGCGACCGAGTTCACCCTGCAGGCGGAGTCCGGGTCGATCGGAATGCGGGGCCTGATGGGGAAGGAGCCCATTCAAGCGGGGGGACGAATCAGCGAGTGGGCGGCCGGAACCTACGGCGCCGTGGCGGCCTTGCCGGCGCTCTTTCAAGCCCGTGCGACGGGGCAGGGCGAACACATCGACTTGTCGATCCTCGAGACGGCGAACCTGATCTTCACGAATTACTCGGAATCGATGAATCGGCTGATGAACGGAGGCCCCGGCGATCCGGAGCACGCCTTCATTGCCTCGTCGGTGGAGACGCCGTCCATCGAGCCGACCGCAGACGGGTATGTCGGATTCTGTACGAACTCGCGTCAGCAGTTCTCGGATTTTCTGCTCATGATCGAGCGACCGGAGCTGCGAGACGACGAGCAGCTCGCTCAGTTCGCGGGGCGTCTCATGCGCTTCGAAGAGTGGAACGAGATCATGCGCGAGTGGCTGATGAAGAAGACGACGCGGGAGATCATCGAGCTCGCCTCGCTGCTTCGAATTCCCGTGGCACCGATCTGCAATGGCGAGACGGTGCAGACCCATGAGCAGCTGGCGGCACGGGGCGTCTTCGTTCCCGATGCGAAGGGCCGATTCATCCAGCCGCGGCGCTCCTATCGCGTCGATGACGCCGATCCGCCGGCGCCGGAGCCGGCACCCATATTGGGGGCACAGACCGATTCGGCTGGATTTTCGGCGAGAGACGACGAAGCGGGCGATGCAGTTGGTCTCTGGGAGCGTGCGGCCGGCAGAGCAGAATCGGCCGATCTGCTTCCACTCGCAGGTCTGCGCATCCTCGACATGACGGCGTGGTGGGCTGGGCCTGCCGCCTCCCAACTCCTCGCGACCTTCGGTGCCGAAGTCATCCATCTCGAATCGGCGGGACGCCCCGATGGAATGCGCATGCTCGGCGGAATGATGGCTGCCCACTACCCCGAGTGGTGGGAAGCGGGCACGCATTTTCTGCATGCGAACAGCAACAAGCTCAGTCTGACTCTCGACCTGACGAAGCCCGCTGGACTCGCGCTGGTCGAGAGGCTCATCGCAGAATGCGACGCGATCGTCGAGAACTTCACTCCCCGCGTTCTCGAGAACTTCGGGCTGACGTGGGAACGGGTCCACGAGCTGAACCCGAAGGCGCTGATGATGCGAATGCCGGCGTTCGGACTCTCCGGTCCGTGGCGAGACAACACGGGCTTTGCCCAGACGATGGAGCAGCTCTCTGGAATGGCCTGGTTGACGGGCCACCGGGACGATCAGCCGCGGATACCGCGTGGGCCCTGCGATCCGCTCGCAGGCATGCACGCCACCTTTGCCTTGCTCGCGACTCTCGCGGGGCGGGGCACGTTGGGCCGCGGACATCATGTCGAAAGCACGATGGTCGAGAGCGCCCTCAATGTCGCCGCAGAGCAGATCGTCGAGTGGAGTGCCCACGGCAACCTGATGCAGCGCGACGGCAATCGCTCGCCGCTGGCCGCGCCCCAGGGACTCTATCCGTGCGCAGGTGGGCAGCCCGGAATGGAGAAGTGGCTGGCGATCTCGGTCGCGACGGACGCACAGTGGCATGCGCTCCGCTCGGCCCTCGGCGACCCCGAGTGGGCAGAGGATTCCGCTCTGGAGACTCGCGCGGGACGTCGCGAAGCCCATGCCGTCATCGATGAATACCTGTGCGAGTGGACTCGCAAGCGCGAGCGGGCCGATCTCGAGGCCGAGCTGCGTGCCCTGGGTATCCCGGCCTCGGAGGTCGCAGACCCGTGCAGGATCCTTCAGACGAATCCCCAACTGAAGGCGCGCGGCTACTTCGAGACGCCCGAGCATCCGGTCGTGGGTGCGATGCCGCTACCGTCGTTGCCGTTTCGCTATGCCGGGATCGAGCGCTGGCTGCGCACGCCGGCACCGACGCTCGGCCAGCACAACGAGGTCGTCCTGGGCGGGATCCTGGGTCTATCCGCGGAAGAGCTTCGCAAGCTCGAGGCCGAGGGTGTGATCGGGACACGTCCCGAGGGTCTCTGAGCCCCGTGCGGGGCGAGTGAGCGCATTGCTGCCGCCCAT
>CBDUYG010000689.1:0-2513 GCA_965371385.1 uncultured Myxococcales bacterium
GCCCTCACCGGAATCGTACAATCGCAGGACGAGGGTCGATGGAATCGCGACCATCCCGCCGAGCCGGCCGGCGACCCGGGCGATGGCTCCCGAATCGCCGGAGAATCCCTGATCGATGATGCGCGACACTGCGAGCGCCAGGGTCGCGGTGCCGTGGAGGATGATGCCCGGAAGGCCCGCGCCCGCAGCTACGGCGGGGTCGGTGTGGATCGGGTTCCAGATCCGCGCGCACTCGGTGTAGACGTGCGCTGCGCTGCGCGCGACCGGGATCTCGATCTCTGCCGTCGGCGCAGATGCGGGCATGGGCGGGAGTCGTCGCTCGTCCTCCTCGCAGGCTCGATCCTCCCCCTGTACCTCGACACCGCGCATCAAGGTGCCGTACCAGGTCGTGCACACGGGTTCGCCGTCGCCATCGACGCTGTCGAGCCGGACCAATTGGTAGGCGCCAGGCGTCCGGGCCTCGATCCGCACGACGGTCGCCCGGGTCTCGACCGTCAATCCGGAGCGCAGGGGGCGATGGAGCTCGAGATCGTGCGTCGCGTGGACGCCTCGCAGCCGTTCCCCCACGCTGAGATCGGGTGTTGCGGGCAGGTGCTTCGGATCCAGGAAGACGGGCCACTCGAAGCAGACGGGAAAGAGGGGGTGTGCGAGGACGTCGCCGCGAGCACGCGTATCGAGATAATCATCGCGGGTGTCGCCGAGACCGGCCGCATAGGCCATCGTCCAGCGCGCATCGATCTCGTGCACGACCGGCTCGCCGGAGAGTCCAACGACTTCAGAGCTGAGAGGCATGAGGCAACCCGGTCGAGATCAGCCCGGCATGCGCTCGAAGCTCGGCACACCTTCGGGTAGCTGGTGAAAGCTCTGCTTGTCGATGGTGTAGATCACCATATCCGGCCCGCCGAAGGCGCTCGGGTCGTCCATCGTACCCACCTTGATGAGTACGGCGCCGGGGAGTCCCGGAGCCTTGCTGAGGATCTGGGTGCCGCACTCGGCGCAGAACTCTCGCGTCACAGGGGAGTCGAGGTCGCTGCGCGTGAACCCCCTGGCCGAGCCCTTCGTATATTCGAATCCGGCTTCCTGCATTCCAAGGACGACGTTCGGCATGCCTCCCGAGCCGTACTGGCACTCCCGGCAGTGGCACTGTGCCTTGAAGATCGGGTCACCCTCGGCCTTGTAACGCAGATCGCCGCAATAACATCCACCTTCGATTTCCATCGGATCTCTTCCTTTGCGAGTTGTCTGTCGATCGGCCCGTGCGGAATCGTCAGGGCGGCCGGGATGACGGCCGCGAAGCTCTCCCTCCAGGTCCGAACGGGGTCTTCGATGCTACTCCAGATCGCGTCGGCGGCTACTACGGCTACTGCGGCGACCCGAAGCGCTGGCGAAAGTCGGTCAGCTCGAGTTCGAACTCGTCGGTCGCGTGAAACTCCGAGTCCGCGATCCCCGGGTTCTCGTGCTGCTTGTACCACGCGGCGTAGCTGCTCAGCTCGCTCGACAGGCTCTCGTAGTGGGGCGAGTAGGTCGTCACCCGAACCACGGGGACGTCGGCTGCCAGATCGAAGGTCATGAGTCGTAGCCAGCCATCCCCGATGCCGACCGGCTGTCGCGTGAATTCATTCAAGGGCTGCCCGGCGTCCAGCCCCGCCTGTCCCCGGTCCTGGTAGTCGGCGAGGATCTGGTAGACGGGATGCCCATCCCGATTCAGATCGACGCGCCGGGAATGGCCGTGATGATGGCCACAGAGCACCAGGAATATCTGATCGCGCCCCCGGATCAACTTCTTCCAGAGATGCTCGGCACTGTTGTGATGGAGCGGGTCGACCCGCTCCAGATCGACGATGGGGTTGGCGCGGCGCTCTCCACGGCCATCGAGATAGTCGTGCGTCGTGATGATGGTTGGAAGGCCCGGGTGCCGCTCGATCACGCCCGACGCCCACACGAGCACCTCGTCGTCGGCCTGCATCTCGAGGGCGATGTGGAGGAAGGTATAGCCGCCACCTCGGAAGGTCTGGGCGCTGCTCGCGCCGCCGCGAAAGCTGTCGACGTACCAGGCCCTGCCCTTGAAGAAGTCGGACTCGTCACCGAAGGCCGACCGGAAGTTGTCGAGCCCACCGATGTGCAGGATGCCGAGGTCCTCGGCGGTCATTCTCAGCTCGGGGAGGGGCTTCGTGAGATCGGGCGGATACCCCGCTGCACTCCACATCGCGTCGTAGTCGTGGTTGCCTGGAGCGACGCCGAAGGGAATGCCGGCCTCACTCAGGATGCGATATCCCTCGATGGCCTTGGGGATCTCGAATCCGCGGGTCTCTTCCGTGACTTCGATCTCGAGCGCGAAGTAGGGATTCTCGATCCCCTCGAAGCCGCGCTCGCGATGATCCTCGTCCATGGTCAGCGACTGGTGCTGCCAGACGTCGCCCACCGACGCGACGAAGACGATGTCGCCGCCTCGCTCCGGGCTGCGCGCGGCGATCGCGCGCATCTGCTCGATGAAGATCTGATCGCTGTCGATC
>CBDUYG010000690.1:0-2506 GCA_965371385.1 uncultured Myxococcales bacterium
GGGCATTGGAGTGATCGCCGGCCTTCTGGCGGGAATCGGGGGCTATCGGCTCGAACGTAGCGTGCGCGTAAGGCGTAACCAGCGCTCATGCGACCAGGGCCTTGAGACCCTCAGCCCGGCATTTCTACTGGGCAGAGAATCCGACATTTCTGGAGTGGACCGACACCATCCCAGGTCAATGTAATGCAATCGGCGTGACTTCGAGACACTCCCTGAGCCAGCCGTGCTTGGAGACCGCGTATCGTCGCCCCGCGATCTCGATTTCATCACGGGCGTCGTAATTGAGGTTGGGCACTGGAGAGATCTCGTCGCCCAGGTAGTCACCGCTCGTCCGGTCGTAGATCTGGGCGCGCCACACCCTCTTGGACTCGCGCTTTGCCTCATCGATGGGAACCAGGTGGTCCGACTCGAAGCGGATCCCGCGCTTGCCGAGTGCGAGCCGGGAAGCTCGCTGGGAGTACTCAGGAACGGTGGCGTCGTCCAGCGGGACCGACCAGAGGATTCGACGTTCGAGTATCGAATACTTCTCGAGAATTCGTTTGCCTTGTCGGATTTGATAGATCCATGCCGGACCTGCTTGCCACCGGATCAGGAATACGTTGCCCTCGTCGTCGACCAGGAGATTCTGGAGCTTGCGAATCGGATGGCGATGAGAGCCCTCGCTCCGGGGAACTCCGTGTTCGTCGAGAGGCTCGAATACGAGCGCCTGGGGAGGCCGTTCCTCTTCCCTGGGTTGCCTCCCCATGATTTGCACCCGCTCCTCGATCGAAACCAGCGTGTTCGTGCTTGCCTCGATGGCAAGAGCGTGAAGACGTTGGCGGCCCCGAATCACTCGATGTTGGCCTCGAGCGTCGAGCACGTAGTGGACGTCGACCGGCCTCGTATCGGGGCTCGCCTGGAACTCGCCCCAGATGAGCAGCTTGTCGTTCCAGATGAACGAACTCTTGACCCACAGCGGGTGGCCGTCCACGTGGGGAATATGCGACCAACCCACGTCGTCGGGGCGCAGAGCGAGGGCTGCGATTCGAAACTGGTCTCGCTGGTAGCGGGGATTGTCGTCAAGGGAATAGGGGAAGCGGTCATGTCGGATCACGACCACCCGCCCGGTGGAGTCCTGGACCTCGAACCCATGCCCCCAGCCCAACCGGCCCGGGTTGGGAAACCTGGGAGCAAATCTGCCGCACACGACGTGATCGCCCGAAGTCAGTCGAGCCAGGGCCGGGCTGAGCAGAAGGTAGAGCCCGAGTGCGTAGAGAACGACGACCGTTGCGAGGAGAAGCAACGCACGATGCGACAGCGGCCGGCGCGGAGATTCGGACCGGGTCATCGGATTGAGCTCACCTCGATGGCCACGAATCCGAGTCCGAGACCGAAGAGGAGCAGGATCCCGATCAGCGAAACGACGAGAGCGACGATGACCTCGCGCCCTCCATCCGTCTCGATCGTTCTATTGTAGAAGACATGCTCGTAGAGCACGGCATAGGCGGCGAAGCTCCAGAAGGGGCCGGCCGTAAGCACGAGGGGAACCAGGAGCCGTGTCTTGAACGAAAGCGTGGCCTCGAAGGAAACCAGCAACACGAACCACGCCAGCGAGACGCATATGGCTGCGCAGACCAGAAACCTCTCGCGGCACACACGTACCAGGAGAAAGGCCGGCGCCGGCAACGCGAGGATCGCGAGTGCGGGCCAGAGCGATTGGAAGGCCGAGACGGCCATCGTCGTGATCACGCAATAGAGAACCAGCCAAGCCCAGGTCGTGTAGATCGCATAGCGCTGTATCCGCGACGGGGTGCGTCCGGCCCGCGCGCCCCGGATGACGGCGAACGCTCCGGCGGCGCTCACGAGAAACACAGGGAAGGTCGGCAGCACGGCGAACTCGGGCGACATGCGAGAAGAGAGCGAGTTCGCGAGACCGATCAGCCAGATCGCGGGATAGGGGATGGTCAAGAACAGCAGGCTGTAGCGCTGACTACGGCTGGTCAGGTCGATGGCTTCCATCGAATCCACGGTCCTCCTCGCGCTTCGCGCCGGACGTTCGCGTCTCTTCGAGTCACTGGCCTATCGGCTGAATGCTCGGCTGTCCTGAGGCATCGAGAACCAGGGCACCGACTTCGATCTGGAGACTGCGGATTTCGCCTGATTCAGCCGCAACCGAACCGGCCCTGCAGCTTGTCTACGAGGAGGGCGAGAATGCAGAGACAGGCCCCTATGGGCCCGGCGCGCTGCATGCTCCGACCCTGCCCCATGGGCGGTCGGTCGCCACTTCTCGAGGTCGAACCCGCCCCCGATCACCTCGATGAAGAATTGCACGCCGGCATGAGTTCGCGAGCACGCGCTCTTTACACCGTGGCTCCTTCAAGTCGGCCAGGCGTCACGACGATGCCAGGAGGAGTTCTCCTGTCACCAGCATTCGGAGTTTTGCGGATGGCCCGGCCCAATCTCCTGAAGATCGACGATCTGCTCCTGCGTGCCGGCGCGATGCTCGGCCTGGCCTGGTTGCTCGGGT
>CBDUYG010000691.1:0-2499 GCA_965371385.1 uncultured Myxococcales bacterium
ACCGAGCGCGGCCCGCGCCAGTACATCCTCGCGAGCTTCGAGGGGGTGCTCTCTCCCGAGGTGCTCGACGCAGCCGAGTCCGGGGCGCGCAGGCCCTTCTCGAGGGAAGACGTCATCGAAAAGGCCCGGGCGAAGGGAGTTTCGGCGACCCGGCGCCGGCGGAACCCCGACGCGCGCCGTCTCCTCGCTCACCTCCAGGCGGGAGGAACCCTCGACCCACGGCTCGTCGGTCTGTTGCGATCCGCCCTCGATTCGCTCCGCTCCGAGCCGGTTCCGCCCCACTTGCGTGAGGCGGCGGAGTGGCTGGGAGTGAGTGAGAGCGAACGAGGCCATGCGCTGCGGGGGCTACTGCGTACGGCGGACAAGATCCTGCGTTCGCGGGGCCCTCTGCGCGAACGACCCCGAAGGCCCTTCCCCCGCTTCCGCTCACGAGCGCAGGAGAGCTGAAGCGTTGGCCGGCCTGCTGATCGACGAGAAGATCGTGGCGATCGAGCGAGCCTTCGAGGACGCCGAGATCCCCCATGCCTTCGGAGGCGCAAACGCCCTTGCGTACTACGCGTCCCCGCGCGCGACAGCCGGCATCGACGTCAACATCTTCGTATCCACCGGTCGTGCCGGCCGGGTCCTTCAGGTGCTCGCTGGTCTCGGGACTGCGACGGGGGCCGAGGATATCATGGAGCGGATCGAGCGCGATGGGCGGGCACGGGTGCTGTGGGACCGCACTCCGGTCGACCTCTTCTTCTCCTACGACGACCTCCACGACAGCTCTCTCGAGCGACGGCGGGTCTTCGACTTTGGTGGCGTCCCGATTCACGTGCTCAGCGCCGAGGATCTCATCGTCTACAAGGTGCTCTTCGATCGCGCCAGGGACTGGCAGGATATCGCCGAGATGATCTTCGCCGCCAACTCGAGCTTTGATTTCGACTATATCCGGTCGTGGATCGGGAGGATCCTCGAGCCCGACGATCTCCGCTTCGCGCGGCTCGAGAAGCTGATCGCGTCGGGGGGAGGCGAGCTCGCTGAGTAGCGGTTGCTCAAAATCGGGACAGCCGAGACGGGAGGCGGCGTGGACGGAGTCGGCCTCCATCTCGAGGCTCCTCCATGCCTCTGAACACCTCCAAATATCCCTCAAACCCTCTCGACCCGAAGCGTCCGCAGTCGATTGATCGCCGCCGCGATCTCGTAGCGGCGCGGGCGGGCGAGGTTGCCCGGGTGGCGGCCGCTTCCCGGGTCGTGGGCGGCGAGGGCATCGAGTCCTTCGGCATCGAATCGCTGCTCGAGGGCGTCGAGGATCGCGTCGAGGCAGGCCTTCCCATCCATCAGGCTGCGGCTCGCCAGCAGGATCGCGTTGCCGATCGCCCGGGTCTGGCTCACATCGACGAGCTGCTCGACTCCGCGTAGCTCGATCGCGCTCGTGCCGTAGTCGATGCGATCGAGGCCCCGAGCATCGATCTTCACCTCCTTGCGACCTCGTGACGCATCGAAGCTGTGGGCGAGCGGAATGCGATCGACCGGGCGCGTGAGGGGCTCGCTCGCTTCGTTGCGTCGCTCGCCGGGGTGATCGGCCGCGACCGCGCGCGCCTCATTGGTGGCGTCTCGTGCGACGTAGTCGCGTAGCATGATGACACGGTCTGCAACGTCGAAGTAATCGCCGCAGCCTCCCATCACGAGGACGGTCGAAACGCCGAGTCCCTCGTGGAGCTCACGCACGCGCTCGAGGAAGGGCGTGATGGGCTCGAACTCCTTGTGGACCAGCGCCTGCATCCGAGCGTCGCGCACCATGAAGTTCGTCGCCGAGGTGTCTTCATCGAGGAGCAGTCCGCGGCAGCCTGCTTCGACGGCTTCGACGATGTTGGCCGCCTGGCTCGTGCTGCCGCTCGCATCGTCGCTGCAGAAGAAGTGGGTGCTGCGATCTCCCGGCAGATCGCTGATGAAGGGATGGATGTCGACGCCCTCGACCCGGCGTCCGTCCTCGGCGCGAATCTTCACGAGGTCGCGCGAGGCGACGACGAGCTCTCGGCCGTCGCCGGGGATGTGGGGATACACGCCGCGCTCGAGGGCCCGCAGCAACGTCGACTTGCCGTGATAGCCGCCTCCGACGATCAGGCTGACGCCTGTCGCGACCCCCATCCCACGTAGCCGGGTGCTCGATTCTTCATTCGACCCAGTGGGGTAGGGGACCTCGACCTCGACCTCGAAGGTGGGGGGTGAGCGGAAGGGCACGACGTCCTTGCCGGCGAGAGGCCGATCGCTCGCGCCACTCTCGCGCGGAAGCACGGCGCCGTTGCCCACGAAGGCGATCAGGCCCAGCTCATCGAGCTGGTCGCGTATCGCCTCTTGATTCTCCACGCAGTAAACGAAGGCCTCGGCGCTTTGGCGCGGAAGCTCGTCCCAGCAGAGGCCCTGGAGCACGGCGTCGGGTAGGCGATGCAAGAGGAGCTGCTCGGCCTCGCGCCCGAGCACGCGACGGCCTGCGGCCGGCAGTCCGACCTCGACCCG
>CBDUYG010000692.1:0-2495 GCA_965371385.1 uncultured Myxococcales bacterium
TATCGAGGGTCTTCTTCCAGTCCGCCTGCCCCATGGCGACCTCGTCGAGGGTCTCCTCCATCTGGGCGGTAAATCCGAAATCCATGAAGTCGTCGAAGTTCTCGACCAGCCGCTCGACGACGATGTCGCCCATCTTCTCGGCGTAGAAGCGGCGATTCTCGAGGCGCACGTAGCCGCGATCCTGGATCGTCGAGATGATCGATGCATAGGTCGACGGGCGACCGATGCCGCGCTTTTCGAGCTCGCGCACCAGGGCGGCCTCGCTGAAGCGCGCCGGCGGCTTGGTGAAGTGCTGGGCCGGATCGAGCTCCGCCAGATCGAGCAGCTGGCCGACCTCGACTTCGGGGAGAGCGATATCCTCCTTCTTCTTCGAAGTCGGGGGCAACACCTTCGTATAACCGTCGAACTTCAGGATGCGACCGCGGGTGCGCAGCTCGAAATCCTGGCAGCCGACGACGATGCTGGTACTGAGATACTCGGCGGGCAGCATCTGACAGGCCACGAACTGGCGCCAGATGAGACCGTAGAGCCGCTCCTGATCGCGCTCGAGAGAAGCCAGGTCGCTGGGCTTCACGTGAACGTCGGAGGGACGAATCGCCTCGTGGGCCTCCTGGGCGCCTTCTTTACTCGAATACGACAGGGCCTCTTCCGGCAGATAGCGGTCGCCGTAGTGCTCGACGATGTGCTCTCGGCACGCTTCGACGGCCTCGGAGCTGAGGTTCGTCGAGTCGGTTCGCATGTACGAGATGTGACCCGCTTCGTAGAGGCGCTGGGCCAGCATCATGGTCTTCTTCACGCTGAAGCTGAGCCGGGTGCTGGCAGCCTGCTGGAGCGTCGAGGTGATGAAGGGCGCCGACGGCTTGCTCCTGGTCGGCTTGTCCTCACGAGACGTGACGCTGAAGGGCCCACCCTCGAGGATCGCGAGGGCGGCGTCCGTACCCTCCTTGTCATTCGGGCGGAACGCATTGCCGTTCTGCTTCGTGACCTGCAGCCGGATCGGATGCGGGGGAGATCCCTTTGTCGCGAGGTCCGCGTAGATCTCCCAGTACTCCTCGGGAATGAAGGCACGGATCTCCCGCTCGCGCTCGACGATCAATCGCACGGCGACGGATTGCACGCGGCCCGCCGAGAGTCCTCGCGCGACCTTGGCCCAGAGCAGGGGCGAGACCATGTAGCCGACGATCCGATCGAGGAAGCGCCGCGCCTGCTGGGCGTTGACGCGATCGATGTTGAGGTCGCTCGGATTTTCGAAGGCCTCCTGGATGGCGCTCTTCGTGATCTCGTTGAAGACGACCCGCTTGAAGCGCTTCTTGGGTCCGCCGATCACCTCACGCAGATGCCAGGCGATCGCCTCTCCTTCGCGATCGAGATCCGTCGCGAGGTAGATCTTGTCGGCCGTCGCGGCCAGGCGAGTGAGATCCTCGACGACCTTCTCCTTGCCGGGCAGGACTTCGTAGTTGGCCGCCCATCCCTTTTCGGGGTCCACCCCCATGCGGGCGATCAGGGCCGCGCGGGCCTTCTTCTTTCTATGGGCGGCGCGCTTCTTCGCCGGCATCTTGCGGGTGATCGCCGCGGCCTTCGCGCGCTCCTTCGGATCGACGCGATTGCGGCCCGAGCCGCTGACCGGAAGATCGCGCACGTGCCCGACGCTGGACTTCACGATGAAGTCCTTGCCGAGGTATTTGTTGATCGTTCTCGCCTTGGCGGGCGACTCGACAATTACGAGTGACTTTCCCATCTGACCTCTAGGTAGCGGCAACTCGGCACGAAAGCCTGAACCCACTCTTCCGGCAACTTCACGATCTCGAGAAGCCGCTCACGCGTCGGGGGCAGCTCCCCTCAGATTCGACGAGCTCTCTGGCGACTGGCCTCACCCGCTGCCGCCGAGCGTCCGTCCGTCATTCGGACGACGCGGCAGCTCTTCTCGTTCACGCACCCTCTCCCGCCGGCAAACCGTTGTGACCGACCGAGGCCACCGGTTGGGGACCGACCAGCCTCAGCGGGCGGTAGAATTACAGTGCTTTTCGGATTATTGCCAGAACCACGGCCTGATCGCAAAGGGAACCCCGGGGGAATCTATGCCCGGCTACTACTTCATAACGTTGTTTCACGTCTGACCGGCCCTTCAGGGCACGCGAGGGACGGGGATTGAGGCAAATCTACCCCAGGAGCGATTTTTTGGGTTCGTCCTTTGGAGAACGCGCCCAATCGGGGCTTGGTCGCTCAGGGGATTGGCGATCCGAATCACAATCGTGACGCGACGGACACCGGTCGCTGACCCGCCTTTCCGGCGCGACGCGTGGAACGGAGCACCGCGGAACGCGACCGGATCGCGCCGTCAGCGGCGCGAGTCGGAACGGAGCCGACGCAGTCCGGCAATTGCGAGGATCGAGCTGAATCCGAGCAGGCCCGAGGCGGGCTCGGGCAGTCCCTCGATGACGAGGTTGTCGAAGTAGACCTCGCCGCTATCGGCACGAAATCGCACGCACTCGATT
>CBDUYG010000693.1:0-2488 GCA_965371385.1 uncultured Myxococcales bacterium
CCCTCTACGAAGATTTCATGCAGTTCCGATACGAGGCGGCGATGCGCCTCTATCGCGGCCTCTACTCTGTCTTCGGCAGCTACGAGCTGATGCGACTCAAGTGGGACTTCGACATCGGCTGCTACTTCAATCTCTGGGTTTCCCCCTACATGCAGAACGAGCATCTGGACGAGGGATTCCTGAAGCGCCAGGTGCGTCAGCAGCGCCACCTCCTCCAGGCCCTCGACAACTTCGCCGACGTCTTCAGACGCGTCGAAGCGCATCAACGTGCCGAAGGCACGTACTTCCGCTCCAACAGCGGCGTCTTCTCCCACGGTCTCGAGAACATCGACTTCTTGGAGCAGGTGGGCCTGCCCCGGGACACGCGTGAGATCCTCTCGAAGACCGGCGAGATCTTCAACGGTGTGCGAGAGAGATCGATACGCCTGCTCGAGGATCGCGACGAGATGAGCCCCGTCGAGCCGATCCCGCTCACGGGTTTCATGACCTCGCGATCGATCATCTGACCATGGAGCAGGCCAGACCCTCCCTTCTCCCGATGGCAACCTGGGTGATGTTCCTGATCCCCTTCGCCGTGGGCTATCCCTGGTTCATCGACTACGCCCTCGGGCGATACGGCGTTCGTGCCGTCGCCGTTGCGGTCCTCGCCATGGGGAGCGTCAACGTGCTCCTGAGCTGGCGCCGAAGCCGCCGCTCCGATCATCCGAAGCTCGTACTCGCCGCGCAGTTCTGCGGTCTTGCGCTCACGGCCTGCGCGGCCGTGCTGCCTGCGCGTTGGCCGCTGCTGCTCGTGCCGGGAATCATCCAGCTCTTTCTGGCCGTCATCTTCTGGCAGAGCCTCTCTGTCGGCTACTCGATGATCGAGCGGGCGGCTCGCCTGATCGAACCCCACGCGCCGGTTTGGATTTCGGGCTATTGCCGCACGGTCACTTTCGTGTGGGGCGTCTTCTTCCTGATCAACGCGGTCCTCGTCGTCGTCCTCGTGATTTCGGGAAGCGAGCAGCTGTGGGCCCGCTATTCCGGGGGCGGCCTCTGCCTGGCGGCCTTCGCGCTGCACGGCGTCGAGACCGTGGTACGGAAAATCTGGTTTCGCAACTACGGAACCTCGCTGATCGACCAGATCATCCGGCCGCTCTTTCCGCCAGAGAAGACCGAACGCGGTCGACGCTCGATGGCGTACATCCGGGAAATGCGGGAGAGGCTGGGCATGGAGATGCCGCCATGAGCCGCGAGCGAGGCGAAGGGCGCCGGGTTGCGGTGACGGGGATGGCAGGGCTCTCCCCCCTCGGTGCCAGCTGGGAGGCGATCGGTTCGGCGCTGAAGCGGGGGTGCTCCGGGATTCGCGCGCTCGAGGAGTTCTCCGAGGTCGAGGGTCTGCGGACCTGTCTCGGTGGCCCGATCGAGGGCTTCGAACTCTCCAGCGAAGACTATCCGCGCAAGAAGCTGCGCAGCATGGGGCGGGTCGCCCGGCTCGCGACCCGGGCGACCGAGCTCGCGATCGATCGGGCCAAGCTCGGCGGGAGTCCTCTCCTCAGCGACGGACGAACCGGTCTGGCCTACGGATCTTCCTCGGGCAGTCCCCAGGAGACGGTCGATTTTGGTTACGCAGTTGGAATTCAAAAGAGTATCAGGGGCGTGCTCCCCGTGACCTATTTGCGATTCATGAGCCAGACCTGCGTGGTCAACCTCGCGCAGTTCTTCGAGGTGCGGGGCCGCATCCTGCCGACCTGCAGCGCCTGCACCTCGGGCAGCCAGGCGATCGGCCTGGGCTACGAGCAGATTCGCTACGGGCTTCAGGATCGCATGATCTGCGGCGGGGCGGAGGAGCTGCACGTCACCGAGGTCGCGATCTTTGATATCATGCAGGCGACCTCGACCCGCAACGACGCCCCGACCGCGGCCTCGCGCCCCTTCGACCGGGATCGCGATGGGCTCGTCGTCTCCGAGGGCGCGGCCACCCTCGTGCTCGAGGAGTGGGAGAGCGCCCGGCACCGGGGTGCCGAGATTCTCGCCGAGGTCGTGGGATACGGAAACAACTGCGATGGCATGCACGTCGTGGCGCCCCACTCCGAGGGAATGGAGGGAGCCATGCGCCTCGCTCTGGACGATGCGGGCCTCGCCCCCGAAGAGATCGGGTACGTGAACGCTCACGCGACCGCGACCGAGCTCGGAGACATTGCAGAGAGCCACGCAACTCACCGTCTCCTCGGTCGCGACATCCCGATCAGCACCTTCAAGGGTCATCTGGGCCATAGCCTCGGCGCCTGTGGCTCCCTCGAGGCATGGCTCTCCCTCGAGATGATGCGCGAAGGATGGGTGGCACCGACGCTCAACCTCGACGATCCGGATCCCCTCTGCGCGGAACTCGACTATGTGAGGGATGCGCCGCGCGCGCTCGAGTTCGACTGCCTGATGTCGAACAACTTCGCATTCGGCGGGGTGAACACGTCGCTGATCTTCCGGCGGCCGCCGGATTGAAGCGGGGATC
>CBDUYG010000694.1:0-2470 GCA_965371385.1 uncultured Myxococcales bacterium
TCGTCGTCGAAGATCGCGTGATCCTCGAAGAAGATGCAGGACTCCTGGGTGATCGGCAGGATAGGCCTCACCTCGGCGGAGAAGGGTGTCCCCCAGCCGGTATGAACGTGGGTTGCGCTCACCGCCTCCGGGCGAGCCATCAGGATGGGATGATGGATGTAGTAGGCCGCGTTGTTGATGATGCCCTCGCCCTCGACCAGGTCGCCATCCGGCCCCACCAGGACGAGATCCGAGACCCGGGCGGCGTGATACGAGACGCCATAGCGCAGCAGCCAGAAGCAGTCGCTGCGCTCGGGATCTCGTGCGCTGATGTGGCCGTCCCCGAGGTCACCCCAGCGCTGGGCGGCGAGGAGCCGATAGCCGAGGGCAACCTGCTGCTTGCGTGAGGCGCGGATCTCTTCGGGGGAGCGTTCCATCGCTGACCTCCTGGCCCGATTCTAGGGCATCGCCGAGGCGGCTGGTGGGCGGCTCCAGCGGTGCACTTCATCCAGCGGTTCGCGGTCAGAATCCCCGCCCTCGCGCTACAGTGGAGGAGCGAAGTGAATCCCCAGGGAGGATGGACATGAGTGAGCCCCAGCAGACGAACTTCACCGCCATGCGCGACGCGACACGGGAGGACTACCAGCTCATCGGCCGGCACTCGCTCCAGTTCTTCGCCGAACTCCCCGACCGCATCCTTACCCACGTCCAGATCCTCTCCGGCGACACCGGTGGCTACGCGGTGGATCGCCTGACCCACAGCCTTCAGACGGCGACGCGCGCCCAGCGGGACGGACGCGACGACGAGTACGTCGTCTGCGCCCTGCTCCACGACATCGGCGACACGCTCGCGGCGGCGAACCACGCGGATCTCGCGGCGACCATGCTCGAGCCCTTCGTGAGCGAGAAGAACCACTGGATCGTGAAGCATCACGGAGTCTTCCAGGGCTACTATTTCTTCCATCACCTGGGTCTCGACCGGAACATGCGGGACCGCTTCCGGGATCACGAGCACTTCCGCGACTGCGCCGAGTTCTGCGAGAAGTACGATCAGAACAGCTTCGACCCCGAGTATGAGACGCTCCCTCTCGAGGCCTTCGAGCCCGCGGTTCGCAAGGTCTTTGCTGCGCCGCGTAAATCGATCTACGTCCCGGACCAGACCTCGGATGTAGACGCGCAGCAAGAATCGTAGTTTCCTCGACAGTACGCCGTTGCTCGATCCAGCCCGTCAAGTCGCGCGCGGCACCGTCCTATTTGGATCCCAGGGTCTCCGGCAACCTGATGCGCCACGCCCTGCACGCCCTGAGGCTCACTCGAGTTCCACGGATCGAACCAAGGCTCGAAGATCGCCTGACGCTCAGCGAACGCGAAGCTTCTCCGGATCGTTGTCGAGCAGCCCCTGGCGGCACATGAAGTGGAGGAGCGCAGGGCCGTAGAGGGCATCGGATCCCTCGCCCGTGAAGACCCGGGGAAGATATTTTCGGAAGTGGAGGTCCGCGATACCGCCGACGAACGAATGCCTCACGTACTCGCCCACCCGGAACAACGTGAGAAGGCGGCCGTCATAGAAGTGATCGATGGTCTGCTGCCAGCAGCGGATGTGGCGCGACGTGCGAGCCTCGTAGCGCTCGAGCTGCTCGCGTGATCCTCCCGCAATGATCGCCTTCGCGAGCTGCTTCGCGCCGTGGTAGGCGAGCAGGGTGCCGCTCGAGAAGACGGGATCGATGAAGCCAAAGCTGTCGCCCACCAGGACCCAACCGTTGCCCGCCCCGCGCTTCGTCACCAGCTGATAGTTGTTGTAGCGGGAGACGTCGCTGATGCGACGGCGTTCGGGCCCCCAGGCCCTGGTCATGGGCTCGTCGCGAAGGAGCCTGTCGTACTGCTCCTCGAGCGTGCTGCCCAGGGTCTTGAGATGAGCGGTGTCGAGCACGAATCCAACCGAGACCCGACCGGGGAGCGGGATACGCCAGGCCCAGCCGTGTTCGCAGAGATCCACGTGGATGTTGCCCTCGACAATCTGCGAGACGCCCTCGCAGTGGGCGAAGAGCGCGGTGTCCTTGCGCGGCCCCTCCTCGGCGACGAGGTCGAGCAATCGTGGCAGCAGGCGAACGCGGCCGGTCGCGTCGACGATCAAGTCGGGGTCCCCCCCCAGCGCGGTTCGAGCAGCAGTCAGGTCGGGGCCGGTGAGCTGGACCCGATCCCTCCCCTCCCCGCGCTCGAGCCGGACCGACGATTCCACCCAGCTCGCGCCTGCGCGCCTCGCACTCTCCGCCACTGCGGCATCGAGTTCCTTGCGCGGGACGTTGTAGGCGTAGGTGACCCTCGCGCCACGGACCTCGGCGAAGGTCACGCTGAGATTCTCTTCCTCGTTGAAGACGAAGGTGGCACCCGGCTTGTAGGTACCGAAGCCCGCGACCTCCTCCTCGATCCCGAAGTCGCGAAGAAAGGGCACGATCGCGGGAACCATCGACTCGCCGACGACCAGCGGGGG
>CBDUYG010000695.1:0-2462 GCA_965371385.1 uncultured Myxococcales bacterium
CGACTCTTCCCGCGTCGATTCGAGGAGCAAGCCCATCCATGGCCCGCACGAAGGATCCCCTCCACACCCGGCTCTGCGACCTGCTGGGTGTCGAGATCCCGATCATCGCCTTCACCCACTGCCCGGACGTCGCGGTCGAGGCCATCAACGCCGGGGGCTTTGCGGTGCTGGGCGAGGCGATGAAGACGGCGGACGAGATCGCCGGGAACATCCGCTGGATTCGCGAGCGGGTGGGCGGCAAGCCCTTCGGCATCGATCTCGTTCTGCCCTCTTCGGCGCCGCCCCAGGGCACACCCGGCGAGCTCATGGCCGAGATTCCAGCCGAGTATCATGAGTTTGCCAGACACATCAAGGAGAAGTACGACGTGCCGGCGCCGAAGAAGGCCCAGGCGCTGCACCAGTGGGGCGGTCTCAGCCGGGAGATGGGCAAGTCGCAGATCGACGTGCTCCTCGATGAGCGCGTCCCGGTGATCGCAACCGGGCTCGGCAGTCCGGACTTCCTCATCCCCGCCGCCCACGAGCGCGGCCTCAAGGTCTTCGGCCTGATCGGCAAGACGCGTCAGGCCGAGCGCCAGCTCGCCCGGGGCGTCGATGCGGTCGTGGCTCAGGGTTACGACGCCGCGGGTCACACGGGCGCGATGGGGACCTTCTCGATCGTCGCCGAGGTGGCGTCGAGAGCCGGGGATACGCCGGTGATCGCGGCGGGTGGTGCGACGACCGGGCAACACCTCGCCGCGTCCCTGTGCCTCGGGGCCTCGGGGGTCTGGGCGGGGACCGTCTGGCTCGCGTCACTGGAGTCGGACATCGAGGAGGTGGTGAAAGAGCGCATCCTCGCGGCCAGCGCTGAGGACACCTCGCGCAACCCCTACATCTCGGGCAAGACGATGCGCGTGCTCCGTTGCCCGTGGACGGATGAGTGGGACGGGCCCGATGCACCGAAGGTTCTCGAGTCTCCCTACCAGATGCTCCTCAGCTCGGAGTACATCCAGGCGTCGAACGATCATCTGCGCGGTGACCTCATGACCGAGGCGGTGGGCCAGGGGGTCGGGTTCGTGAACGAGCGGCGGCCTACGCGCGAGATCCTGCTCGGGATGGCGGACGAGGCCCGGGAGATCTTCCGGCGCGTCGCGGGCTGAGTCCCCCGATCCATCCATCGCCCCACCGGCCATGCGCCCGAGCTCCCAGAAGGGGCAGAGTTGCGTACGAGTTGCGCGGCCGTGAAGTCGCGCCACGAAGGCTCCCTTGCAGGTCAAGCGGTCTCGGAGGTCATCCGATTGAGAGATGACAGCTCCAGTGCGTCACCCTGCGGAGAATTCTCGCGTTGCGACTCATCGCCTGCTCGAACTGCCACACCCAGTACGACGTCACCCACGTCGTCGAGAAGCAGATCTCGTGTCGCTGCGGCGAGGAGATCGAGAACCGTGATCTCGAGGCGGAGGTGGCCCAGGTGCATCGCTGCGACTCCTGTGGCGCCCAGGCATCCCTCGACGCCCTCGAGTGCGAATACTGCGGCGCCGGAATCTGGAAGCCGAGCGATGCCCTCAGCCTGATCTGCCCCGGGTGCTTCGGCCGCAATTCCGAGGACTCGCGCTTCTGCACGGCTTGCGGTGTGGCCTTCGATCCCGAGCCGATCCCGGTCGAAGGAAAGGAGCTCCCCTGCCCCTGCTGCACGCGCCTGATGCCGGTACGCCGGGTCGCCGGCCTCGCGGTCAACGAGTGCCCTGGCTGCAATGGTCTGTGGGTGCCGGGTGAGAAGTTCGACCAGCTCGTCGATCGGGCAATCGAGAGTCGCGCGCAGGCCGGGCCCGAAGCGTCCGGGAGCACGCCGCGCGTGAAGGGAGCCAATCCCTATAGGCAGAGCGTGCAGTATCGCAAATGCCCCGAGTGCGAGGCCTTCATGCAGCGCAGGAACTTCCGCAAGACGTCGGGTGTCATCATCGATCGCTGCAATCATGGAACCTGGCTCGATGCCGACGAGCTCGAACGGATCGTCGGCTTCATCGTGAGCGGTGGGCGACCCGAATCGGATCGCACCATGAAGGCGATGGACGAGCACGCCCGCACCCGGCCCCAGGATCGCTTCCCGATCAACACGCCCACCCGCTCGGCGGACCCCGCGCGCCTCTTCGAGATGACGCCGAGCTCGGGCGACGGCCTCGCGTCGAGCGTGCTGAAGATCTTCGCAGCGCTGCTCGACTGAACACTGCACCGAACGAACCGCAAGGAGAGAAGACAATGAGCCTGATGGACAAGCTTCGAGCCGAGCTGGTAGACATCGTCGAGTGGATCGACGACAGCCAACACACCCTCGTGTGGCGATACCCGCGCTTTCACAACCAGATCAAACAGGGCGCTCAACTGATCGTTCGCCCCGGGCAGACCGCGATCATGGTCAGCCATGGAAAGATCGCGGACGTCTTCACACCGGGCCGATACAGCCTCGAGACGAAGAACCTCCCCAT
>CBDUYG010000696.1:0-2458 GCA_965371385.1 uncultured Myxococcales bacterium
ATGGGAGTGGGAGAGCTTTCCCGAATACCTCGATGCCATCGGCCGGGTGCCCCATGCGATCGACGTGGGGGCCCAGGTGCCCCATGGTGCATTGCGCGTCTTCGTGATGGGGCAGCGCGGAGCGGATCATCGCGAGATTCCGACCGCCGATGAGATCGCAGAGATGGGGCGCCTCGCGAGAGAGGCGATCGCAGCGGGGGCCATCGGTTTCACGAGCTCACGAACGCGCAACCATCGCACCCGCGACGGAGAGCCCACACCGAGCCTGACCGCTTGCCCCGAAGAGATGCTCGGCATCGCGCGAGCGATCGGTAAGGGAGGGCGAGGCGTATTCGAGATCGTCGCCGATTTTCGGGATCTCGAAGCCGAGTTCGGTCTGCTGCGGGAGATGGTCGAGGTCTCGGGACGACCGATGTCGATCAGCATCGCGCAGAGCGATCAGGCCCCGCAGCAGTGGCGCAAGCTTCTGGATCTGATCGGCGCCGCCGTCACGGCCGGACTCCCAATGAAGGGGCAGGTACCCCCGCGCGCAATCGGCATCCTGCTCGGTCTCCAGGCCTCGTACCACCCCTTTGTCGCCAGCCCGGGATATCAGGAGGTCGCGAGCCTCGAGCTCGAGGAGCGGGTCGCGCGTCTGCGCGACCCCGAGCTGCGCGCTCGCATCGTCGCCGACGCGATCCCCGAGCGAATGGCGGCGCAGCTGGCCGATTTCGATCGCATCTTCGTGCTCGGCGACCCGCCCGACTACGAGCCCGCACCGGACCAGAGCATCGGCGCCCGTGCCCGGGCACGGGGGATCGCTCCCGCCGAGCTCGCCTACGACCTGCTCCTGGAGGATGGGGGCCGCGCCCTGCTCTATCGGACGTTCCTCAACTACAGCGACTTCAATCTCGACGTCAGTCGTGAAATGCTGCTCGATCCGAACACGGTGCCGGGACTCGGGGATGCCGGGGCCCACTGCGGAATCATCTGTGACGGCAGCTTCCCCACGTTTCTCGTCTCGCACCACGGCCGCGATCGAACCCGTGGCGCAAGGATCGAGCTCGAGGATCTCGTCAAGCAGCAGAGCGCCGACACCGCAGCATTGGTCGGCCTCAGCGACCGGGGCGTCGTCGCGCCCGGCATGCGAGCCGACTTGAATCTGATCGACTGGAACAAGCTGGCGCTCCACCATCCAGAGGTCGTCTTCGATCTGCCCGCGGGAGGCAAGCGACTGATCCAGCGGGCCGATGGTTATCGCATGACCCTGGTCGCGGGAGAGTGCGTGTGCGAAGACGGACGGCCCACCGGCGCCCTGCCGGGGAGGCTGGTCCGGAGTACGGGCCCCTGACGGGGATCGGTGAAGAACGACCCCGCAGTCGATCTTTGCAACGATTCAAATGACGTTTCCACCCGAGCGTCTCTGCGCGACAGGGTAGAGCCACGATTACTGGAGAAAAGAATGTCGGCCGCACCCTCCTCCGCCACGCTCCTCGAGCGACTCCAGCTCCCGCCCGACACCCGGGCCGTGGTCATCCATTGCGACGACATCGGGATGTGTCATGCCGCCAATGACGGCGCCTTCGAGGCCCTGCTCCGCGGGCCCGCGACCTGCGGCAGCATCATGGTGCCCTGCCCCTGGTTCGAGGAGGCGGCCGCGATGGCGCGGCCACACCCGGAGCTCGATCTCGGGGTCCACCTCACCCTCACCGCCGAGTGGGAGCCCTACTGCTGGGGCCCGGTAGCCTCCGCGGATCGCGTCCCCAGCCTGGTCGACGCTCGCGGAGCGTTTCCGCGCACGACCGAGGAAGTGCTCCAGCGCGCCGACCCGCGGCACGTCGAGATCGAGCTGCGCGCTCAGATCGAGCGCGCCCTCGACGCGGGGATCGACGTCACCCATCTCGACTCCCACATGGGGAGTGTGCTCTTCCCGCCGCTCGCGGACATCTACATCGCGCTCGGAATCGAGTACCGCCTACCGATCTTCGTGGTACCGCCACGAGCGAAGGCGCTGGCGACCCCGCACCTCGCGCCGATGCGAGAGGCGGCAACCCGGGCGGTGATGCCTCTGGCGGAGGCCGGCCATCCCCTGCTCGACGAGGTCGATGCCAACTCCCTTCACTTCGAGCCCGGCGGCGGGCTCGAGCACAACCTTGCCCGCTTGCGGGGCCTCGAGGCAGGCGTCACCTACCTGATCTGTCATCCGGCCCGAGGCGGAGCCGAGCTCGACGCGATCAGCGCGGACGCCCACTGCCGGGAGTTCGAACGCAGCTTCTATGGCAGCGATCCCGCGAGGAAGGTGATCGATGAGGAAGGGCTCGTCACCCTGGGAATGCGAGCGCTGAGAGACCTCATCCGCGAGTGATCCGACTCGGGGGCGGAGGAGTGCTAGAATCTCCGTCTTCGACCGATCCACTCCATTTGACGACCCACGACCCACGACCCACGACCCACGACCCACGACCCACGACCCACGACC
>CBDUYG010000697.1:0-2447 GCA_965371385.1 uncultured Myxococcales bacterium
CCCCGCGCGAAGATCATCAAGAAGGCCTGCTTCGACGTGCTCGAGAAGATGGGCGTCCACAGCAAGCTGCTCGAGATCGCCGTCGAGATCGAGGAGATCGCCCTCAAGGACGATTACTTCGTCGAGCGCAAGCTCTATCCCAACGTCGATTTCTACTCGGGCGTGATCTACAACGCGATCGGGACGCCGTCGAACATGTTCACGGCGCTCTTTGCGATGGGTCGCCAGCCCGGCTGGATCTCCCAATGGATCGAGCTCCATCAGTCTGCCGACTTCAAGATCGGACGACCCCGGCAGATCTACACGGGTCGCAACGAGACGCAATACGTTCCGATCGAAGACCGCTGAGCCACTCGCGTCCATCGCGGTGAGCGGAGTGTCGCGATGAGCAAGGGATCTCCCTTGCGGTGGTGCGACGGCGAGATCGTGACTGGATCACCCGAGCCTGATTCGCCGTGCCAGGGTTCCCCCATCTGTTACACGACCGCCCGGGTGACGGGAGGACGCGCGCTTCACCTGGGCCGGCATCTTCGCCGGATCCAGCGCGACGCTCGCAACGTCGAGATCGGCGATATCCCCCTGCAGCTCGTGCGGCGCGCCTTCTTCGAGCTCGGGCGGCGTGCCTTCGGCGACGGGACGGGGATCGTTCGAGTCGAAGCCATGCTCGATTCGAGCGGTCATGTGTCCATCGCCGCCGAGGCCCGGGAGCTGGGCTCGGAGCCCGAGACCTGGCGAGCCATCGTGGCGCCGATTCCGCACAGCGGCCCCGATGCCTGGTCGGGCGCCAAGCTCCTGCATCGCAAGCTCTATGAGGAGGCCCGTGCTGCATCGGATGCGGCCGGGGTGGATGAGTCCATCCTCGTCGACGGCGATGGAAACCTCGTCGAAGGGGCTCGCACGAACCTCGTGATCATCGACGCCGACGGTTGGCCCCATACCCCGGATCTGCGCCTCGGTGCGGTCGCGGGCCTGGCGAGGGAGCTCCTCAACGAGCGGATTCCCGAGCTGAGCAGTCGGATTCTGCACGTGAGTGCGCTGCGCCGCGCCCGAGAGATCATCGCGACCAACGCGGTGCGTGGAGCCTGTCCCATCGTGGAACTCGACGGTGGGTCGATCGGCGATGGCGCCCCGGGACCGTGGCTGGGGCGCCTTGCGGAAATCTTTGCAGTGGAGGATGCCGACGCCGATTGACGAGCCGTGAGTCCCTGGACTCGCCCTACACCCATCGAGTGAAACGAGCCGAAATGCGAAAGGTCGTTCTCGAAAACGGAGCGGTGAAGTGCGCAGGGGGTTTCGAGCGTCGGCTCAGTGCAGGAGTCGCGCAGGAAAGATCTGCATCAGGACATCCTTGGTCGCGACCTCGTCCACACTCGGCAGCACTTCGTAGTAGTGAACCTGGAACTCGGGCACGTTGGCGGGCGGAAACTCGTCGATGAAATCGTCGAAGAGGCGACTGAAGACGGACTCACCGGCGTCGAGCTGAACATCCGCCAGATGCACCACGGCGCGCTCCCGGGTCATACGAAAGATGGCGTCCTCGACGCGTAGGGTGCTGCGCAGGAATTCCACGAAGTCGGAGAAGAAGGGGTCGCCCTGGGCTGAGGCAATCCCGACGATCACCGATCCCACCGAGTGGCTCTGGGAGAGATCGGCGATACGCGAGAGAAGCTGGGTCAGCTTGCGAGGGTCGTCCACCGTGGTCCTGATCTGTCTATCGTCCGACATCATGGGATCTATCGACCCCTACGCGCCGGATCTGAAGGCTCCTGGACCGACTTCGGGCTTCGAATCGAGAATTCGCGAGATTCGTTTTCTGCTCGGATGTCGGGGGTCTTGGGACCCGCTTGCACGCAAGTGTGCGCCATATCGACGGAATCGCACACCCCAGCCACGACTCGTCAGGCGCGCGGGAAAAAACACCCGATGGCGAATTCCCGGCAGCGAATGCTAAGAACTGGCTCGCGGCCGACCCAGGACGCCATCTCGAAGAACGTGAGGAGAGAATCAGCGATGCGCGCCTTCCAGGTCTTTGCCGCCATGCCCCCCGAGCACTGCGAGGCGGTCTTCCGCGAGATTGCCGACAAGTCTCCCGCCACTTTCACCCAGGGCATCCATGCCGCTTCGGCGGCCTTCAAGAGCCGGCCGCAGTTTCTCGCCAAGCAGCCCTTCGAAAAGCGAGCCAACTCGGTGCGGCGGGCCCTTGCCCGGGTGGCGGCGAACCCGATCGCGGAGGAGATGCTGGCCATCTACTTCCTGGAGTGCAAGAAGGAGATCCTCATCGAGTGGCTGGACGCGATCGGGCTCGAGCACGAAGAGGGCAGCCTGAAGGATGACGCTCCCGACGAGCCCGCTACGCAGAAGCTCCAGGCCGTGGTAAAGGAGTTCCGGGCGAAGGACGACGACCCCGATCGCGAGCTGCTCCTCCAGGCCTTCTCCGCCCAGTCGGC
>CBDUYG010000698.1:0-2440 GCA_965371385.1 uncultured Myxococcales bacterium
TCTTCGTGGTCCTCGCACTCTCCGGACTCACGAGCGGGCTCGGCCACGCCGAGGAGGGGACCCCGGTAGAGGAGCCCACAGTCTGCGACGCCCGCGACCCCCTGCGTCAGCCCTTCTTCGGCGACACCCACGTCCACACCACCTTCTCCTTCGACGCCTGGGGCCAGGGAACCCTGGCCGGGCCGCACGAGGCCTACCTCTATGCCCGAGGCAAGCGGATCGGCGTTCAGCCCTACGACGAGAATGGCCAGACCCAGGCCCACATCCAGCTGCGCCGACCTCTCGACTTCGCGGTCGTGACCGACCACAGCGATCTGCTGGGGGAGACGCAGATCTGCCGGACTCCGGGCATGGCCGGGCACGGCTCTCTCGTCTGCCGCGTGGTTCGAGGCTTTCCAGCCCTCGGATACGCCCTCGTCAACGGCCACACCTATTCGAGCGAGAACCCGACGCGTTACTCCTTCTGCGGGGACGATGGCGCGATCTGCCGGGACGCCGCCCGGGAGCCCTGGCAGGTGACCCAGGAGGCCGCCGAGGAGCACTACGACCGCAGCGCCGCGTGCAGCTTCACCACCTTCGTCGGATACGAATGGACCGGCATGCCGGGCGGCCAGAACATCCACCGCAACGTCATCTTTCGCAGCCGGGTCGCCCAGGATACGCCCACGACCTACATCGAGACGCCGACGGCGGAGGGACTCTGGAAGGCTCTCCTCGACGAATGCATCGAGGGCAAGCCGGGCTGCGACGCAATCGCCATTCCCCACAACTCGAACGTCAGCAACGGCCTGATGTGGACGACGACCCGGCCCGATGGCCGGCCAATCACCGCGCAGGACGCCGCCCGGCGGGCTCGAATCGAAACCCTGGTGGAAATCACACAGCACAAGGGTGATTCGGAGTGCCGGGCCAGCGCGGAGGACGAGCTCTGCAGCTACGAGACCCTGAGCTACCCCCGCATGCAGGACATGATGACGCCCGGCGCGGAGCCCCGGATTCCACCCAACTCCTATCTGAGAGAGACCCTCGGCGAGGGGCTCGCCCAGGCCCAGCGCCTGGGGGTCAACCCATTTCAATTCGGGATCATCGGATCGACCGACACCCACTTCGGTGCGCCGGGCATGGTGGACGAGGACGAGTACATCGGTCACGCCGCGGGCACCACGAGCGCGCGCTTCGGAGTCCCCCCCTTTCCGGACCGCCCGGACTTCAACCCCGGCGGGCTCGCGGTGCTCTGGGCCGAGGAGAACTCGCGCGACTCGCTCTTCGCGGCGATGAAGCGGCGCGAGGCCTACGGCACGAGCGGCCCGCGCATGGTGGTGCGCTTCTTCGGCGGCTGGTCGTATCCGGAGGATCTGTGCGCGGCATCCGACTTCGCCGCCCGGGGATATGCGGGCGGAGTGCCGATGGGAAGCGATCTACCGGCGCGACCGGCGAGCAGCGCCGCGCCGGCCTTCGCCATCTCGGCCCTGCGCGATCCGGGCGGGGCGGGGGCGCCCACCACGGCGCTGCAGCGAATCCAGATCGTGAAGGGATGGGTCGAGGGAGACCACGCTCGGGAGAAGGTCTTCGAGGTCGTGGGCAACCCCGACTCGAGGGCTTCGGTCGACCTCGACACCTGCACCCCTCTCGGTTCGGGCTCGGACGCGCTCTGCACCGTCTGGCGAGACCCGGAGTTCGACCCGGAGCATCCCGCCTTCTATTACGCACGCGTGGTCGAGAACCCGAGCTGCCGCTGGAATGCCTGGGTCTGCATGCGCGGGCAGGTCGACTGCGCCGGGGGAAGGGTGCCCGACGGACTCGAGGAGTGCTGCGACGAGAGTATCCCGACCACGATTCAAGAGCGCGCCTGGACATCGCCGATCTGGTATACGCCGGGCCGGAAGTAGCTCGACGGCAAGTCTCCATCGACCGCAGACTCCGGGGCGACCTCAGGATCGATGCAGAGGGCGGCGAGCAAGGACACATCAACAGGGAGATCGCCCGTAAGCTGAGCCCGCCCACGACCGTGTGAGATTCCGGGATGCGGTCGGCGCAGCTCTCCCACGAGACCAGGGTTCGGCATCAAACGCCCCCTCCCCGGCGCATCCCTCGCTTCCACCTCGGCCACCCACCGATGCGCCCAGACGCAACGTGCGATCCATCTGCCGCGGATCTTTCGATCCCCACTGTCACGGACTGCCGGACGCGGGCAACAAACTCGCCGCTGGAATACATAGTCACTCAACTCGAAGGGCGTACAGGGCGAACAGTAGGTCTTTCGACCCAGGTTGTGACTGGGCTCATCTACCTGCCCCCCATGCGAACGGCATCGCGACGCTGAGAGTGACATGTCCCCCGATACTGGTAATGCCCCCAGCTGGCTCTTCTCCTTCGTCGATCTGGCGTTCCTATCCCTGATCGTGATGACCCAGATGGCGAGCAACGTCGACACGGCCAC
>CBDUYG010000699.1:0-2436 GCA_965371385.1 uncultured Myxococcales bacterium
CGGCAGCAAGTCCCCGGTAGCATGCAGGCAATCCGGGCCGCCCACCCACAACCCATTCGGTTCGGTCACAATTCCATGCGGGTCCCCTCCCCCGCACTCACGCCTTGTGCCCTAAACTCCTACGGATGTTTGACATTCTGCGATTCTGAGACAAAATGCAGCGCCCCAGATATCGAACTCGACGGCCCCGAACCCGTGAACGACCAGCCCTGAGCCCTCAGCTAACCCAAGAGCCCTCAGCCAACCAAGAGCCCTCAGCTAACCAAGAGCCCTCAGCCCGATCATCGAGAGACTTCGAAGGAGAGAGAATGTCCGGAACCACACCCCCCAGCGGCGCGGAGCTCCGAAGGCTCCTGGCGAGCCGCAATATCGAGCGCGTCGTCGTGCTCGGCGCCAACGGAAACATGGGATATGGGAGCGCTGCACTCTTCACCCAGGCCGTTCCCCACGTCACCTTCCTGGCGCGTACGAAGGCGAAAGCTGAAGAGGGTCTGGCCTCCGCAATCCAGCAGGTTCGCTCCCCCACCGTCGCGAGCCGCGCCGATGTCGGGGACTACGATAACGACCTCGAAGCCGCGTGCGCAAAAGCCGACATCATCTTCGAAGCCCTGACCGAGGACCTCGAGATCAAGCGCGAGATGTTCGATCGCGTCGAGAAAGCGCGCCGAGACGACTCCATCGTCGCCACCGTGACCTCGGGACTCTCGATCAACCAGCTCTGCGCAGGCCGCAGCGAATCCTTTCGCAAGAACTTCATGGGCCTCCACTTCTTCAATCCGCCGAACGTGATCGTCGGCACCGAGCTGATTGCCGGCGACGACACGGACCCGGACCTCCTCGACTTCATCGAGGCCTTCTCGACCGTGCGCCTCGGCCGCGAGATCATCCGTACCGCCGACACCCCGGCGTTCGCGGGCAACCGCGTCGGGTTCAAGGTCCTCAACGAGGCGGCCCAGCTCGCCGAGCAGCTGGGTCCGGTGCTGGTCGATCGGCTCATCGGTCCCTACACGGGCCGAGCCCTCACTCCCCTCGCGACGATCGACCTCGTCGGTTGGGACATTCATCGCGCCATCGTCGACAACATCCACCAGAGTGTGACGGACGAGGCCCACGCGACACTCGAGCTGCCCGACTTCATGGCGAGCCTGATGGAGAAGGGGGTCCTGGGCAACAAGAGCGGCAGCGGCTTCTTCAAGAGGGACGGCAAGACGAGGCTGGCCCTCACGCCCTCCTCCGGGGATTACAAGCCGATCTCGGAGATCGCGCTGCCCAGGCTCGATTACATCGATCAGGTCGCGCACCTCCACTCGATGGCTCGTTACGAGGAGGGGATGGCGGTCTTCCTCGACGCCGAGGGCGATGAGGCGGATATCGCACGCAAGGTCATCGCGGGCTACATCAGCTACGCCTTCCACCGGGTCGGTGAGGTGACGGAGACGATCACGGGAATCGACATGATCATGGGCGCGGGCTTCAACTGGGCGCCGCCCAGTGTGCTCGTCGATGCGATGGGAGTCGCTGCCACGATCCGGATGATCGAAGAGGCGGAACTGCAGGTTCCCGCCGCGCTCACGGTCGCGGCGTCCTCGGGCACCCCCGAGCGATTCTTCGCGAACCCCCGGGTCAACGTCGGAAAATTCTTCGTGGCGGCCTGAGGCCGGCTGCGAAGCTCAATCGAATCGCTCCGGCCACGATCCGAAGCGCAATTCAATCGATCTCGCCTACACTGACCAACGGCCATGGAAGGCAATCGAAGGCGAGATCAAAGGCAAGAAAGACGAGAACCCAGGAGACGAAAATGGCAACTCCCGAAGTGTATGTGATCGGCGGCTATCAGACTGACTTCGCCCGCAACTGGACCAAGGAGAAGAAGCACTTCTCTGCGCTGATGCGCGAGTCCGTGCTCGGCGGCCTCGAAACCTGCCGGATCGATCCGGAAGAGATCGAGAGCGCGCACGTGGGCAACTTCGCGGCGGAGCTCTACTGCATGCAGGGTCACCTCGGCGCCTTCTTCACCGAGGTCCACCCGGCCTTCAGCGGGCTGCCCACGGGCCGCCACGAGGCAGCGTGCGCATCGGGCAGCATCGCGCTGCTGGCAGCTTCGGCAGAGATCGAGGCCGGTCGCTACGACCTGCAGGCGGTCGTCGGCATCGAGCAGATGAAGACGGTCTCGCCCGACGTCGGCGGCTCCTACCTCGGCACTGCGGCGTGGTACGAGCAGGAGGCGGAGGGCATCGAGTTCCCCTTCCCGAAGCTCTTCGGAAAGCTCGGCGACGAGTACGACAAGCGCTACGGGCTGAAGGACGAGCATCTCGCCGAGATCAGCCGCATCAACTACGACAACGCCAAGCTGAACCCAAACGCCCAGACGCGAACCTGGTACATGAACAAGGAACACGCCCTCTGCCGCACGGACGACAACCCGGCGGTGGGCGG
>CBDUYG010000700.1:0-2435 GCA_965371385.1 uncultured Myxococcales bacterium
TCGGCATCGGCGGCGTACTTGAGCGCGTTGTCGATCAGGTTGAATAGGATCTGCTGTAAGGCGTCCGGCTCGAAGCGAATCGAGGGAAGTCCCGGATCGATCTCGACGCTGAGCGAAAAGCCACGGGAATGGACGTGAGGCTCGAGGATGCGGACGACATCGCGCAGACAGGGCTCGACATCCCCGATCTGCATGTCGAGCTTGCGCGTGCGCCGCTCCAGCTCCGAGAACTCGAGCACGTTGTTGATGAGCCGGGTCAGGCGTTCGGCCTCGGAGGAGATTGTCGTGTAGTACTCCTGGCGCTTGGATTCATCCGTCACCATCCCATCCCGCAGCATCTCGCCGTACAGGCGAATCGCCGTCAGGGGCGTCTTCAACTCATGGGAGACGGCCGCCGCAAAGTTGCTCCTGCGTTCGGCGAAGTGCACCGCCACCGCGACCCGGCGGTACATCGCCCAGAGTCCGATCGTGCTGACCAGGATCAGCAGGAGCCCCATCGCGTAGATATACACGGTGCCTCCCGAGTCGGGCAGCGGACTCAGGTAGAGCCGGGCGCCCAGGGCCTCGAAGGGCTCGTGGAATCGGTGATCGTAAATGAAGCGGCCCCTGCCGTAGCCCGACGGGCTCCCCAGTGACTCGACCGGGCGAAGATCCAGCTCGACGGTTCGAGACAGACCGCTTCCTCCAATGACCTGCGCCTCGATCCAATCCGTGAAGAGCTTCAGGTCGAGAATCAGGCCCTGCTGATAGGTCCCCCTCCCGGGGATGATGACCGTGCGGTGGAGAACCAGATGCTCGTCGTCGATCACGACGCCCGCCATCGGGGAATCGTCGAGCTGGGACCGGAGCGACCGGGACTTGTATGCGAGCGGCGAAAATGCCTGGGACTTGGAAAGCGCCCCGCGAGACGCATATCCCACGTTCGAATCGGCGGCTCTCCCCCCTCCGGCCTCCTCGGCCTCTGCCGGAGCCGGCGCCGAGGCAAGGGGCGCCGCACTCTCGCGCGCCTTGGAACGAGCCTCCGCGTACACGCGACGATCCTTCGAGACCTTCTTGCTCCGAGCTCGATCCAGCCCGGCACGGTTGAGCTGGTCCAGAACCTCGAAAGACGAGTAGTCCCCGGTCGCAAGCTCGAGCTCGGGTGCTCCATCGTCGTCCCTCACGGCCTCGCTCCGCTCGAGCAGATCGAGCTTCTGCACCGTTCGGGTGCTCCCCGGGCTCTGAGGCTCGTTGCTCGCGCGAAACCTGGAGAGCTCGAGAACCGACCTCTTCTCCTCGAAGGTCTGAAGCTCACGCTTTCGCTGCTCCGTCTCGTCCAATTCGATGGCGAGCCGCACCCGCTCGGCGTCGATCGCAGAGGCGGCCTGACGCCGGGGCCTCGTGCCGCCATCCAGGGCATCGAATTGGAAGTGGTCGACCACGAAATCACGATCGGGTCCGAACGAGAGAGGCACGAGGCGGCCGCTCGGCAGGCGCAAAGAATACTGCTCCGCCGGACGCTGATCTTCCTCGTCGAGAAACTCCGTCAAGAGTCGCTCGGCCTCGTCGAAAACCCGCCGCGCGACGCTCTGATGACGCAGCTCCCGCTCTCGCTCGAGGCTCTCGAGAGTGCGGGCGAGGAGCAGCATCAGGGGTGCGACGATGAGCACGGCCATGAGCGCAAAGCTCAGTTGAATCTTGCGCACCGATCTCTCCCCCCGACCCCAGCCCTCATCACTTCCCGCCCGCGTAGCGATAACCCGCGCCGCGCACCGTGGCGATGATCGAGTTCTCCCCCGAGCCGAGCCCCAGCTTCCTGCGCAGCTTGGTCATCTGCATGTCGACGCTGCGGGTCTCGACCCGATCGGGGTTCGCGGATCCCCAGACCTCGGCCAGCAGGGTACGCCGGCTGACGATTCGCCCCTGCTCGCGCACGAAGAGCGTGAGGATGCTGCGCTCACGCTGGGTGAGCTCCACCTCCTTCTCGCCGTCGCGCGCTCGCAGCGAAGACGGATCGATCTCCCACGAACCGAAGGAGAAGGGCCGCTCTCCGTCGCGATGCAGCGCGCCGGACCTTCGCAGGATCGCCTCGACCCGGGCCATCAGCTCTGCCACGGCGAAAGGTTTGGTGACATAGTCGTCCGCCCCCGCGCGGAACCCGGTGAGGACGTCCTCCTCACTCCCCCGAGCCGTGAGCATGATGATCGGCAGGTGGGGGTGCCGCTCGCGGAGCTCCTCGCAGACATCGAATCCGCTGATCCCGGGCAACATCACATCGAGGAGCACCAGCGCGAATCGATTGCTGAGGCCGGCGGCGAGCCCATCCTCACCGTCCAGGGCGCCCGCGGGCTGATAGCCGTGATAGGCAAGCACGTCGCAAAGCCCGCGTCGAATCGGCTCCTCGTCTTCGACCACCAGGATCTCGAGCTTGTCGTCGGTCGCCATGAATCCAGTAT
>CBDUYG010000701.1:0-2429 GCA_965371385.1 uncultured Myxococcales bacterium
GCGGGATTCAAGTCTGAAACGGAGTCTATCCGCGGCGAGCCCGCCTCGACCTGACCGCTTTGGCGAGCCGCTCCAGCACCGGCTGGGTTCGCTCCCAGCCCATGCACTGATCCGTGATGCTCTGTCCATAGGTCAGCTCGGCACTCTTGCGGTGATCCTGGCTACCATCCACCAGAAAGCTCTCGAGCATCACACCGAACACGTGATCGCTGCCCGCCTCGAGCTGACGCGACACCTCCTCCGCCACCTCGGGCTGGCGGGTGTAGTCCTTGCCGCTGTTCGCGTGGCTGCAATCGATCATCACCCGCTCGATCATCTCGCGCTTGTGGAGCACCTCGATTGCCTTCGCGACGTCCTGCTCGGAGTAGTTCGGGCCGCTCGAGCCTCCGCGCAGGATCACATGGCATTCGGGGTTTCCCCGGGTCTCGACGATCGCCGCAACCCCCTGCTTGGTGACCGAGAGGAAGTGATGGGGATGCAGACTCGAGCCGATCGCGTCGATCGCGATCTGGATCGTGCCGTCGGTTCCGTTCTTGAATCCAACCGGCATCGAAAGGCCCGAGGCCAGCTCGCGATGCACCTGGCTCTCGGAGGTGCGGGCGCCGATCGCGCCCCAGCAGACGAGATCCGCGATGAACTGGGGTGTGATGGGATCGAGGAACTCCGTCCCGGTCGGGAGCCCCAGCTCGATGACGTCCAGCAGGAATCGGCGTGCGGCCCGCAGGCCGTCGTTGATCGAGAAGGTGTTGTCGAGGTGGGGGTCATTGATCAGGCCCTTCCAGCCGACCGTCGTGCGAGGCTTCTCGAAATAGACCCGCATCACGATGCAGAGATCCTCGGCCAGGGCCTCTGCCACCTCGGCGAGGCGGCGGGCGTAATCGAGACCCGCAATCGGGTCGTGGATCGAGCAAGGGCCGATGACGACCAGCAGTCGGTCGTCTCTTCCCAGCAGCGACCGCCCCGCCTCGCTCCGGCCCCGCGACACCACCTCGGAGGCTTTCTCGCTGAGGGGAAGCTCCTCCATCAGGATGGCGGGAGGCAGGAGGGGGCGCAGGCTCTCGATGCGGAGGTCGTCGGTGGGATAGAACATGTCATTTCCTACTGCGAAGCTGGGATCGCGCGACTCCATGCCGCACGCTGAGCGGGCAAGCATAAGCCTCCCATGCTCTCGCGCCAGCCATGCGGGCGGGGGCCCGGATCGATCGCCGGTTCGCTCAGCCCCGCGAGGGGCCCAGCCTCTGCCTGACGTGCATGTGCTTCACCCCGCCGAGAAAGCTCGATCTCAGCCGCTCGACCGGCGCGGTCAGCTCGACCTCCTCGAGCCGCTGCGCGAGCTGACTGAAGAGAGTGCGCAGCTCGAGGCGCGCGAGATTGGCGCCGAGGCAGAAGTGCTCACCGATTCCGAACGCGAGGTGACGATTGGGGCTGCGGTCCACCCGAAACGAGAAGGGATCTTCGAAGACCTCTTCGTCGCGATTCGCGGATGGGTAGAAGAGGCACATCGCGTCACCGGCGCGAATCTTCTGACCTCTCAGCTCGAAGTCGCGGGTGGCCGTGCGGCAGAACTGGATCACCGGCGTCGTCCAGCGAAGGATCTCCTCGACTGCCGAGTCGACCAGGCTCGGGTCCGCTCGCAGCTTCGCCAGCTCGCCCGGGTTCTGGATCAGCGCGAGCAGGCCTCCGCTCATGGCGTTTCGGGTGGTTTCGTTGCCGGCCACGACGAGCAGGAAGAAGTACGAGAGGAGCTCGCGCGGGGGCAAGGGAGCCCCGCCCACCTCGGCGTTTGCGAGAATGCTCGCGATGTCGTCGCGGGGCTCGCGGCGGCGCTCTTCGACCATCTTCCAGAAGTACGCGAAGAGCTCGTTGCGCGCCTGGATGGCCGAGAGCTGAGCGTCGTCGTCGCCTCGGTACTCGGGATCCTGGGCTCCGACGATGGCGTTCGTCCAGGCGAACATTCGCCTCCAGTCGTCGCGCGGCACGCCGAGCAGCTCGGCGAGCACCGCAAGGGGGATGGGGGCGGAGACCTCGGTCACGAAGTCGATCTCGCTGGTAGCGCCTTCCCGCCAGAGCCCGTCGAGCGTCTCGCGTGTGATCTGCTCGATGCTGTCGACGAGTCGGCCAACCGCTCTCGGTGTCAGGTGAGGCGAGGCGAGCTTGCGGTACTCGGAATGATCGGGATCGTCCATGACCAGCAGGTGACGCACCTCTCTTTCCTCTTCCGGGGGCGGCGCGAACTCGGGAAAGACCGCCAGACGCGGGCCGTTGAGGTTGTCATGGGGGCGACGCGAGATCGCGACGATATCCTCGTGCTTCGTGATGGCCCAGAAGGGCACCTTCACGTCACGCTCGTACCAGTACACCGGTGCCTCACGCCGCAGCAGGGTCCACGCCTCGTGGGGGTAACCGTTCTGCGCGAAGGTGTCGTTGCC
>CBDUYG010000702.1:0-2428 GCA_965371385.1 uncultured Myxococcales bacterium
GAGCGCAATCGCGCCGATCTGGATGTCGTCGACTCGAGCTACTCCCTGCTGCGGGTCTTCGTCTGGTCGATTCCGATCCTCGGCTTCATCGGCACCGTCCTCGGAATCGGGGCTTCGGTGAGCGGCTTCTCCAACTCGGTCGCCTCCGCCGCCGACCTCGACGTGATGAAGAACTCGATCGGCTCGGTGACGACGGGCCTCGGGGTGGCCTTCGACACGACCCTGCTCGCACTCGTGATGAGCATCCTGGTCATGTTCCCGATGAGCTGGCTGCAGAAAACCGAGGAGGACTACCTCGCGCTCAGTGACGACTACTGCGACGAGCACCTGATCTACCGCCTCGACGATGGGCGAGGTCATCCGGGGGCGTCCGAAACCCAGCGAGACACCGGCGAGGACCCGCGGCTCTACGGTGAGGTGGGGCGGCTGATCGACGCCCTCGGTGAGCTCGAACAGCGCATCGGGCGTCTGGAGCCACCCAGCGAGGACTCCTGATCCGTGCCCCGCCGACGCCGCAAGTCCGAGGTAACGATCTCCCTCTTCCCCTTCCTCTCCGTCCTCGCCTGTGTGATCGGCACCCTCACCCTCATGATCGCCGCCCTCGCGATCAGCCAGATGGCCTCGGCAATGCGCCCACCCGAATTCGACGCCCGCGCCGAGGCGATTGCGACCCCGACGCCGACCAGCTTCGATGACTGGGTGCGGCGGCTGACCGAGCTCAGCAATCAGATCGGTGCGGCCATCGCCGACCGCGACCGCTTGAAGATGCTGCAGCAGAGGCTCGCGAAGCACGGCGTTTCCCGTGACCTCTCCGATGCCGAGCTCGAGCGTGCCGTCCGGGTTCGCGAGGAGAGGCAGGCTCTCGAGAAGCGAAGCCGGCGCATCACCCGGCAAACCAAGGAGCTCGGCAAGGCGATCGAGATCCTGGAGGACGAGATCGAAGCCTCGAGCGAGCTGCCCGACGACGCGCCCGTGGCCCTGCTGCCGAGCGGCAGCCGCGCCCCGCTGACACCCTACTTCATCGAGTGTCTCAAAGGCGGCGTGCGGCTGCGCGGCCGCAACGGCACCTGGAGCCCCGAGCTCTACCTCACCGACCTCGTCGACAAGAGCCGTATTCGCGTCTATCTCGAGCGGGTGCGCCTGACCCGCTCGGGCACTGCGATCTTCCTGCTGCGACCCGACGGCGTCGAGACCTATAAGCGTGCCGAAGAGATCGCCAAGGTGGCCCTGGTCCGCTACGGCAAGCTGCCGATCCCCGGCAGCGGAGAGATCGATTTTCGTCTGATCGAGAGCCCCGGCGGCGGCGGCAAGGGCGGAGACGGCGCGAAGGGTGCACCCGGCTCGGAAGGCAACGCCGGCCCGGAGGATGCGGGCTGATGGCGCGCCGACGACACGATAGCCAGAACTTCGACTCGCTTCTGGATACGATGGCCAACGTCGTCGGCATTCTCGTCGTCGTGATGGCCTTCACCCAGATCCACGTCGGCGAGGCGGTTCGCCGAATCGACGAGCTCGCCAAGAGCGGCGTTCTGCCGATCATTCCCGCGATTGATTCGGCGCCCGAAGGAGGGATCGTCGGCGCCCGGGAAGCCCTCCAGCATGAGGTCCGCCGACTCGAGCGCGATTGGAGACGACTCGAGTCCTCGGCCGCATTCACACACAAGGAGATCGCCCAGATCGAGCCGCAGCTCGCGAAGCTGGATGCGCTCGAGCCCGGCTATGCGGGGCCGCATCGCGGCGAGCACCAGCTCGAGGCGGAGCTCGCTCGCAGGTCCCGCGAGCTCGCGGAGAGCGAGCGGGAACTCGCGCGCGCGCGCAAGACTCGCAGCCGTCTCGAGATCCAGCTCAGCGACACCGAGGCTCGCCCCGCCGCCATGGCCCATCAAGTCCGCCTGCCGGATCCACGGCCGGCTCCGCACCTCTCAGTCGAGCTCTCGGTCTTCGTACGCCGGGGCCAGCTCGGGGTGGTCGAGCTGGAGAAGCTGAAGCAGGAGCTGGAGACCGCGGTCCGCTCCTTTCGCACGAGCGCCCGCATCAACGACTCGCATCTGCGCTGGAATCGGGTGGACGACTACTTCAACGACTACTCGGTCGGCGACCGGTCCTTCCGCTGGAGATTGAACACCGAGGCACGGGGCCGGGTCGCGGTACACCTCGAGTGGCTCAAGCCCGACTTCGGAGAAACGATCCAGGAGATCGGGGCTACCGACTCCAGCTTTCGGCAGGAGCTCGCGCGCAGATCGCCGCGCAGCCGCTACCTCAACTTCTACGTCTGGAGCGATAGCTATGAGGCCTACCTGCGCGCGAGGGAGATCGCCGAGGGCCTGGGGTATTCGGTCGGCTGGCAGGAGGTCGATGCCGAAGATGAGTTCGGAGGCTATCTCGTTCGCCACGCCCCACGCGATCCGGTGCCGGTCGACTGAGAGCC
>CBDUYG010000703.1:0-2418 GCA_965371385.1 uncultured Myxococcales bacterium
TCGCACGGCGGTACCGGGTCTTCTAGACGCGGTCTCATCCACCCAGCCGGCGGTGACTCGAGGTTCTCTCGAGTGCGTGGGCCGGCCGTCTGCTGCGCCGCCTTTCACATCGGCGAGCACAGCCGCCTCTGTCGACCGCTGACCCGATGACGCCCGCCCCGGCACTCGAACACGCTGCCACGGGCTCTCGACTTGATAAGGGAACACGGGAGTCCCGCGATCGAGTAGTCTCTCCAGTCATGGACTTCCTCGAAGGCCTCGGGGCCTGGATCTCGACGAACGAGTCGCTGCTGAGCGGGATCGCGGCGATCATCGTCGTGGGTGGCGTGATCCTCTCGCCGCTCGGGTTCGGCGTTCGCCGATTCCTCGCCGGCGGCGGGTCCGACCATGGGCCCGCGATACCGGGGCCGGAGCCGAGGCCGGAGCAAGAGCCGAAGTCGGAGCCGGTGCCCGAACCGGCTCCGTCGTCGCCCAGGCCCGAGAGTCCGCCCTCCAGCGAGAAGCCCTCCATTGCCGTGCTGCCCTTCGACAACATGTCGAGCGACGAGGAGCAGGAGTACCTGGCCGACGGTATGACGGAGGACATCATCACGGGTCTCGCCGCGAACAGGCATCTCTTCGTGGTATCGCGAAATTCGACCTTCGCGTACAAGGGGCAGTCGCCCGATATTCGCGATGTCGGGCGCGATCTTGGCGTGCGCTATGTGCTCGAGGGCAGTGTAAGGCGTGTCGGCGAGAGGCTGCGAACGACGGCGCAGCTCATCGAGTCGGCGAGTGGGGAGCATCTCTGGGCCGAGCGTTACGACCGTGCGTACTCGGAGATGTTCGAGGTGCAGGACGAGGTCATCGCGAGCATCACGGGCGCGCTGAATGCGCAGATCAACTCGGCTGAGTTCGAGCGCGCCAGTCGCGAAGAGCCCGCGAACATGGGGGCGTGGGAGCTCGTCCAGCGCGGTGTCTCGATGGGTTTCATGCGTGCGCCAAATCATGAGATCTCGATCGAGTCCGTCAGGAGCCTGCGCGCTGCTGTGGAGCTCGATCCCGACTACCCCTATGCGCGGAGTGCTCTTGCCTGGATCCTCTTTTCCTGCACGATCAACGGCTGGAGCGAGGATCCTGGTGCCTGGCTGGAGGAAGCCTGGTCGCACCTCGTTGCCGCAATGGAGAGTGATTCGGAGGACCCGCTTGCGCTCTTCTACGCCGGGGCGGCCTATCTCTACGCCGGACGCTTCGAGCAGGCGCTGCGTTTCCTCGACAAGTCCCTCGATCGCAACCCCTACCAGCCCGACGCGCTGATCCACGTGGGACTCGCGAACGGCTACCTGGGAAACTACGAGACCGCGCACGAGTACTTCGATCGGGCCGAGCGCATGGCTCCGACCGGTGGCATGTCGCCCGGGTACTCCTGGTACCGCGCCATCGTCCTCGTCTTCGAAGAGCGCTACGAAGAAGCCGTGGCGCTGCTCGAGGTCCTGATGCCCCAGTTTCCGCGCTATGCCACGGCGCGCGTCACCCTCGCGCTCGCGTTCGCGGGGATGGGCCGGATGGACGAAGCGAAGGCCGCGATCGAGCGGGCTGCGCGTGGGGATTCCTATGTGAACCTGGAAGGGCTCCTGCTGAACATCGGCGCCCATCCGGACCCCGAGAAGGGCCTGGAACGCGTGGCGTTGGTGCGTCGGCTCTGGCCTGATGACGTGGGGGCATAGGGATATGCCGCCGCTTGGATTGCGTTGATGGGCCCAGCTTGAGCCGACCTCGCCCGTGACCTCCACCGAGAGCGACCGCAGCACGACCTGCACGGCATTGGCGACCGCACGAAGGGCCCACGTCATTTATCGATGCCCGAACGAGCCTATACTCGTTCGTGATGTCCAGCGACTTCGATGCAGGCTCCCTGATCGAGGAGGCCCGGTCTCGGACCGGGCTTGCGCACTTCGGCGAAGGTGACTTCCGGATGGGCCTCGAGAAGCTCGCGAGTGCCCTCAATGTCGAAGCCCGGTTGAACGATCTGGGGCGCGGGGTGTGGCGCAGCCGGCTGCTCGGCTTGCTCGTGCAGCGCCTGCAGGTCGAGGATTGGTACGCTCGCCATCCGGAGATCGAGGAGCAGGAGATTCGCGCTCCGATCTTCATTGTGGGACTTCCCCGAACCGGAACGACGGCCCTTTCACATCTTCTGGCCCGTGATCCGGCGATTCGCTCGCTGCGCGTCTGGGAGTCCGCCGAGCCGACCCCTCCGCCCGAGCTCGCGAGCGAGGATTGCGACCCGCGCATCGCCCGGGCCGAGGCGCAGCTGGCAGCAGTCCATGCGATCTCGCCACGGCTCGCGGCGATGCACGAAGACACGCCGACCGGCCCGACCGAACATCAGGATCTGCTCGGCATGAGCTTTCGCACGAATCACTTCCTCGGAATGGCCCA
>CBDUYG010000704.1:0-2412 GCA_965371385.1 uncultured Myxococcales bacterium
ATCGCGAACGAGACCGATCGCCTGAATACGAGCTACCGCGGCGTGCTCGAGGAGATCGACGGACTCCGCAACTACAACCGTCAGCTGGAAAGGCTGGTCTCCGCACAGCAGGCCGACATGACCTCCTTGCGCGAGCAGATCCAGAGCGTGACGGTGATCGGCAGGCAGGTGACTCCACTGATGCTGCGCATGCTCGACCGACTCGAGGAGTTCATCGAGCTCGACGTTCCCCTGCATCTCGAAGAGCGACGAAGCCGCGTCGTAAGGCTGCGGGAGATGATGGATCGAGCCGACGTCACCAACGCCGAGAAATATCGTCGGATCATGGAGGCCTATCAGATCGAGAGCGAATACGGCCGCACCGTGGAGGGCTATCGGGAGACGATGGAGCTCGGAGGCGTCGAGCGCACCCTCGACTTTCTTTCGTTCGGGCGCGTCGTCCTGATCTACCAATCCCTCGATGCTGAAGAGGCCGCGTACTGGGATCAGGGCAGCCGCGCCTGGGCTCCCCTCCCGGACAGCTACCGACGCTCTCTGCGCAAGGGCCTGCGCATGGCCCGCAAGCAGGCAGCGCCCGACCTCGTACGGCTGCCGATCCCGGCGGCCACGGAGGCAACCCGATGAGGACGAGGATTCGCATTCATCGCATCTTCTCGTCGATTCCTCCCCTTTGGATCCTCGTCATCCTGGCCACCCTTGCGCCGGTGAAAGCAATCGTCGCCCAGGACGCCAATCAAGAAGCCGGGCAGGAGGTCCAGTCGGCGGCCAGCCTCGACGAGCTCCTCGATCGCGTGCGAAGCAACTGGCGCAAGGAGCAGAGGGTTCACGAGCAGCGCGAAGCCGAGTTCAAGTCGGCCAGGCAGAGTCAGGCTCGACTGCTCGACGAGGCGAAGGCGACACACCTCGTCGAGGAGACGAAGAGCGACGACCTCGAGGCCCGATTCGAAGAGAACGAGCAATCGATCGCCGAGCTCGAAGAGCGGCTGGAGAGCCGGCTGGGCAACCTCGGCGAGCTCTTCGGCATCGTCCGCCAGGTCGCGGGCGATACCGGAGGCCAGATCGAGTCCTCGCTCGTCAGCTCACAATTTCCCGGGCGCGAGGAGTTTCTCGCTCGGCTCGGTCGGAGCAAATCACTTCCCGCGATCGATGATCTCGAGCGGCTCTACGCCACTTTGCTGCAGGAGATGGTCGAGTCCGGCAAGGTCACCCGTTTTGCTGCACCGGTGGTCGCGGTGACCGGCACGGAGAACGAGCGCGACGTGGTGCGGGTCGGCGCCTTCAACGTCATCGCCGGTGACAAATACCTGGTCTGGTCCGGCGAGACGCGAAAGCTCTCCGAGTTGGGACGCCAGCCGGCCGCGAAGTATCTGCGTACCGTGAGCGTCCTCGACGAGGCACGCGACGGCTTCGTTCCCTTTGCCCTCGACCCGGCGCGCGGCGCGATCCTGCAGGTCCTGATCAAGACGCCCTCCTTCCTGGAGCGGATCCAGTTCGGCGGAGGCGTGGGTTATACGATCATCGGACTCGGAGTGGTGACCGGGGGGATCGGACTCCTGCGCCTGGTGGCGTTGATGATCGTCGGCGCGAAAGTCCGGGCCCAGCGCAAGAATCCCGAAGAGCCCGGCGACAACCCTCTGGGCCGCGTCCTCTCGGTATACAAGGAGAATGCCTCCCTCGACAACGAGACACTCGAGTTGAAGCTCGATGAGAAGATCCTCCAGGAGACCGGCAAGCTCGAGCGCTTCCTGTGGATGATCAAGGTCGTCAGCGCGGTGGCGCCGCTGATGGGGCTGCTCGGAACCGTGACGGGAATGATCCGCACCTTCCAGATCATCACGCTCTTCGGCACGGGAGACCCCAAGCTGATGGCCGGCGGCATCTCCGAGGCCCTGGTCACCACCATGTTGGGCCTGGTCACTGCGATTCCGCTGGTCCTGCTGCACAGCTGGCTCGCCAGCATCGCCAAGACCATCGTCGGTGTGCTCGAAGAGCAGGCGACCGGTCTGGTAGCCGCCCAGGCGGAGGCCGGGGCCGGAACCGAAGGAGGCGAAGAGGCGTGATCGCCGAGACGATCGAAGTCGTCGGCGATTTCATGGAAGCCGGCGGGGACGTGCTCTGGGCCATCTGCGCCGTGACGCTGCTGATGTGGGCGCTGATCCTGGAGCGCGAGTGGTACTTTCACTTCCTATACCCCAAGGATCTCGAGCAGGTGCTCGAGCGATGGTCGGCACGGCGTGAGCACGTCTCCTGGAACTCGAAGCAGATTCGGCGACAGATGATCGCCGAGCTGAGCGAGAAGCTCGATCACTCGCTCCCCCAGATCAAGACGCTGGTGGCGCTCTGCCCTCTGCTCGGGCTGCTCGGCACCGTGACGGGCATGATCCACGTCTTCGATGTGATGGCCCTGGCGGG
>CBDUYG010000705.1:0-2411 GCA_965371385.1 uncultured Myxococcales bacterium
CAGGAAGAAGACAACTTCTGGCAGGACGGCCAGTGCTCCGGCACGATGTACTGCGGCGACACCGAGCACTACGCGTTCCTCAACGAGGTCTTCGCCAACTACGCTCATGTAAACGCCCTCCAGCGCGACATCTGCCCGAGCGCCACGCGCTTCGAAGGGGAGATCTGCGCGATGGCCCTCGACCTCATGAACGCGAGCGCGGCCCTGGGCAAGGACAATGGCGCGGACGACGACGAGGACGCCAGACCCTGTGGCTCGGTCACCTCCGGCGGTACCGAGAGCATCATCACCTCGGTGCTGATGTATCGCGACAAGTTTCGGGCGGAGCGCGACATCAGCGAGCCGGAGATGATCCTCCCCACCACGGCGCATCCCGCCTTCGAGAAGGGCGCTCATCTCTTCGGCGTCAAAGTGGTCCACGTGCCCGTCGATCCGGAGAGCACACTCGTCGACGTCGACCGGGTGCGTGAGCAGATCAATGACAACACGATCATGATCGTCGGCTCCGCCGGAAACTACCCCTACGGGACCATCGATCCCATCGAAGAGCTCTCGGAGCTGGCGCTGGAGCGGAACGTCGCCCTACACGTCGACGGCTGCCTCGGCGGCTTCATCCTGCCCTGGGGCCAGCAGCTGGGCTACGACATCCCCGTCTTCGATTTTCGACTGCCCGGGGTCACGAGCATCTCGGCCGACACCCACAAATACGGCTTCGGCCTGAAGGGCACCTCGGTCCTGCTCTGCCGCGATCGTGCCCTGCGACGCTACCAGTACTTCGCAACCCCCGAGTGGCCCGGCGGCAAGTACAACTCGCCGGGAATCGCGGGCAGCCGATCGGGGGGGCTGCTGGCTTCGGCCTGGGCTTCGATGGTGAGTCTCGGCCGTGAAGGCTATCTCGAGTATGCCCGGGCGATCTTCGAGACCGCCTTCGCGATGCAGGACGTCGTAAAGAGTCATCCCGAGCTGAAGATGATGGGCAAGCCCACCTTCTGCTTCTCCTTCACGTCGGATCGCTTCGACATCTACCACGTGAACGATTTCTTGAAGACGCGCGGCTGGCGCTTCAACGGGCAGCAGTACCCGAACGCGATCCACATGTGTGTGACACGGCCCCAGACCCAGCCCGGAGTCGTCGAGAAATTTGCGGAGGATCTCACTGCGGCGGTGAAGTACGCGCTCGACCCGCCGAACGAGACACCCATCTCCGCAGCGATCTACGGCGGTGTCCCGAAGGAGGTGCCAGGAGTCCAGGAGATGGTGAAGGGGATCCTCTTCAAGTACCTCGATTCCTGTCAGGACCTACCTCCGGGCGATCGGAAGTGAGCGTGGGCCAGCCGACCACAACGCCAAAAGTCGTCTTGATCACCGGCGCCTCCGGCGGCTTCGGCAAGGCCAGTGCCGAGCACCTGGCGGGGCTCGGTCACCGGGTGTACGGAACCAGCCGCCGAGCAGGGTTTCCGGATCCAGGCGATTCCCACTCCGCTCCGCTCATGATTCCCATGGACGTGTGCAACGATGCTTCCGTAAAGGAGGCGGTGAATTTCGTTCTCGAGCGGGAAGGTCGGATCGACGTAGTCGTGAACAATGCGGGCGTTGGCCTGGCGGGTGCGGTGGAGGACACCTCGGTCGAGGAGGCCCAGGCGCTCTTCGAGACCAACTTCTTCGGAGTGCTGCGGGTCTGCCGCGCCGTCCTGCCCGCGCTTCGGGCGCAGAAGTCGGGCCTCATCGTCAACGTCAGCTCACTCGGTGGGCTGGTCACGATTCCGTTCCAGGGCTTCTACTCCGCGTCGAAGTACGCGCTCGAGTCCATCTCGGATGCGCTGCGTATGGAGCTGCATTCCTTCGGGGTGCAGGTGGTACTGCTCGAGCCTGGAGACTTCAAGACCGGATTCACGGAGAGCCGCGTCTTCGCGGCCGAGAGCGGGGAGGGCTCCGTCTACCACGAGACGTGCCGGCGCGCCATCGCGGTGATGGTGCACGACGAGCAGAACGGTGCGGATCCTCGCCTGCTCGCGGAAGCCCTGGCAAAGATCATTGCCAACCCGGCACCGGGAGTTCGCTATCCGCTAGGCGCCCTGGGCCAGAGGCTCGGTGTGGCCGCGCGATGGCTGCTTCCCTCGTCGCTCCTCGACCGGGCGCTCAGGGCCGTTTACAAGCTTTGAGTGGGTGCGTTGCAGCGAAGTGGCTGCACATGAAGGCCCGCCGCTCTGGTGCGTGCTGAGAGGAGACGGTCTCGTGCTCGACGGCCCTCACGGCTGCGGGGTCGAGCGGACGGCCCCGGGCTTCCATGGAATCAAGACGGACGTCCGTCGTCGATAGTCGGCATAGAGTGCGCTGCGCTCCGGCACCTCCATCATCCTGCGCTCGGTCATCACCGTCACACTCGCGAGCACGACGCTGTTGAACGCAGT
>CBDUYG010000706.1:0-2410 GCA_965371385.1 uncultured Myxococcales bacterium
CCCCCGGATAGATGTCGTCCAGGGAGACAGCGGCGACGCGCTTCAAATCGACCTTGGGGCCGTCCGATTGGGCGGTGGCGGATTCAGCGAGACAGATACAAACCAACAAAGCAACGAGAGTTGCCCATCGCGTCATTTTCAGACGACCCGAAACTTGAAGGTTGTATCTCCGGTGCGAATCTCATCCCCATCGGTGAGCGCAGCACCTCCCGTCACGGGTTCGTCGTTCAGGAAGGTGGGGTTCGTGTCCTTCAGGGGCTTCACGCCAAAGTGTCCGCCTTCGTGGATGATGGAGCAGTGCTCGCGAGAGATGCTGTCCTCGCGCGAATCGATGCAGATCTCGGCTCCAACGGCGCGGCCGAGAACGTTCTCGCCGTCGTGAATCTTGTAGATTTCGTCGCGCAGCTTCCCGTTCTTGACGATCAGGATCCCCACCAAACCGCCCTTCGTGGGCCCGACCGCGTGATAGGCGGTCGCACCGGCATCCCCGGCCCCGGCCGAGGGCACGGGGCTCACGGCCGGCGGCGGAGCAGCCGGAGGAGGCGCGGCCGGGGTAGGCACAGCGGCGGGAGGAGGCGAGGGAGCGGGGGATGCATGCGGCGCCGGCGATGCGGACGGCGCAGATGAAGGCGGCGGCGGAGGAGGCGCGGGCGGGACGTTGACGAACTCGGTTTCGTTGCCGGGATCGCGTCGCTGGGAGTGGGGACGCCGAGAGCCACCGCCCCCGGAGCGTCTACCGCCACCGGTCCGGCGTTTCTTCCCGCCCTTCAGCTTGTCGAAGAAACCCGCCATCCGCTCCCCAACTCTCCCTGCGCTCTATCTGCGTTCTGCGTTATCTGCGTTCTGCGAGTACGGCCCCGCGCTCGCCCTGGAGTCGCTGTGGACGTCGCCCGAAATTTTCCCCAGGAACCAACATCCAGGCTGATTCTACCCTGAAATCATCCCAACCCGATCGACATTCCTGCCGGAGGCGACTAGCCACATGGACGTCGCCCAACCAGGCACGAGAATATCCCATGGGGCGTGGCATCGGCCACCACAGAGAGGCGGACTTCAGAAGGAATCAGTTGGCCGAGCGCATCTTCCAGATCGCCCACTCGCCGGTCTGCCTCTCGACCATCAGGGCCGTGAGGTGCGACTCCGACCCTCCCGAGCCGGCGCGGCCCGGGAAAGCCACCTCGTGGGTGAAATCGACGCTGACCTGATCTCCCGAGATCGAGACCTCGGGCGAGCCGATCGAGACGTTCAAGCGGCGATTCTGGACGCAGACACCGTCCAGGATCTGACGCTCGAGAGGCGACATGATCCAGACCTGGGACAGGCGATCGAGATCGCAGCGCTCGAGGGCGCTCTCGTATCGCGCCAGAGCCTCGAGGGCTCCCGCCTCTCGCGGATCCCCGGACTTGGGAGTGAAACCCGGCTGGAGTCGAGCCGGAGCCGAGAAGCGCGAGGCCCCCCGGTCGGCGATCTCGTCGATGCGCCATTCGCCCCCAGGGCTTCGAACCAGGGAGGCCGAGAGCGCGGACTCGCTGATCTGGGCCGTCTCGGCACAATCGAACTTCAGCGTCTGATCGAAGTCGACCGTTGCCTCGTCGCGGGACGACTCGATCCCGACCGTATTCACGCCAACCTCGATCTGATCGCAGCTCTGCCAGGCCTGGACGAGCAGCGATTTTTCGACGATCGACATCGTCCAGATCTCCTCGAGGCGCGCCAGGTCGCGAGCCTCGATGGCGGCGCTGTACTCGCCCAGGATCGTCTCGATCGAGGGATCGACCTCTACGGGCGGGTTATCGGCCCTCACGGAAGCCCGCTCGACAGGGCCCGAAGCCACCGTCGGCGGCGCGGTCTGGGTCAGGGCATTGCTTTCGGTGGGGGCGAGAAGGGCCGAATTCGTGCTCTTCGCATCCTCTCCTTCTCCACACGCGGCCGCGAGGCCGATACAGATGAGGCCGAGGCTCAGTCGTCGCATTTCGATTTTCATCATTTTGGGTATCCCAGGGGGAGGAGTTGGCCGCGCTCCCCGACGCCGGGGCTGTGCGGCACACTCTAGTCTGCCGAAGTCAAGAATCAACACGTATCCGCGGTTCAGCCCGTGGACACGGCTGACTCGCTAGGAATCGACCGCCCGGCGATGCTTCTTTAGTGATGTCCGGCGCGGGAGTGCGCAGCCGGGAGGCTGAGCAGCACCCGTAATGCTCGGGTGCTGCCGGCCACTGAGTTACTACCTGCGGTGATCGGGATACGGCTATGAATCCCTCTCAGAGCGCCCCTCCCAGCCCCTGTCCGTCGATCGCGTTGCCGAACTCCTCCGGGGTCGTGAGGTCGCCCAGTTCGAGCTCATCGACGACCTCGATCAGCAGCTCCTCACGCAGCAGCGCGAAATCCGTTGGGGTCATATTCATCTCGC
>CBDUYG010000707.1:0-2401 GCA_965371385.1 uncultured Myxococcales bacterium
ACGATCCGATCCCGGCTCAGCGTGGTATTCCGGACCACCCACTCCTCCACACTCTCGAGCCTCTCCTCGGCCAGCTTCCGAGCACTTTCTTCGACCTCGGGCTCGAGCTCTCTCGAGCCCCCGAGGATCGCGCGACCCGTTTCGGCAATGGCACTCAGTACAACGGACTTCCGGCTCTCCTTGATTCCCAGAGCTCGCAGGTCGTCGGTGACGACTCGCGCGAGCAGCTGCAACTTGGCGCCCTTCCGTGCGCTGACGAACTCCGCCGCCGCCTTGAGGACCAGACCCGGGGCTGGGAGAATCTCCGTACCGCCAGGTGCGAATGCCACCTCCCCGATCCCGCTGAAGACGAGCTCCCCGGCGCGACGCAGAGTGGCGCCCACCAGGTCGATGCCTGTAGCACCGGCACTGGTGAGCGCGTTCGTGATGGCTTCCCGAAGTGCATCCTGGATGATGACATTGAGATCCAGGGCCGCCCCTTGCGAGAATCTTCCCGTCACGGGCAGCTGCAAGTGGATGATCCCGGCAGGGTCCCGCAGAAGCTTGATTGCCGCCGAGAGCTTGAGTCCAAAGGTCGTCTCGAAGGCATTGTTCCGGTTGGTCATCTCGAGATCGCGAATCACCACCTGCATCGGCGCTTCGTAGGCCTCTCCGCGCAGCCGTATCGGACCGTTGATCGAGACCTCGCCCTGCGTGACCGAGTAATCGCTGTAGTGGCTGATCTCGCGGTTCCAGGGGGCGATCGCGATTCGGTTCGACCGGAGCTCGAGCTCAGCATGGTCCGAACTGAGCGAGCCCTCGATCTTCAGAGGCTCGCTGCCCAGGCTGCCGATTGCCAGGCTCGCGTGATCGAAGCGGGGATCGGGCCAGCGGACGGATTCGGCTCGAAGCTCGATCCCCGTGAGGCTCTGGGAGTGGTCGCTCCCGAGCGTGGGGTCGCTCCAGCGGATGGACCCTCGAGCCAGAACCAGGCGATCCACGCGAGCCTCGAGGAGCGCAGCGCTCGTATCTTCGCTCGAGCTCATCGGCTTGGGATCATCCTGGCCCCCGGCCATCGCCCTGCTCGCCGCAGCCTCCCCCCCGGCATCCTCTGCCGCTGGGAGCGACACGAAGAGCGAGGGGGCACGAATCTCGAGGGAGCCGACGTGGACCGCGATCGGCTCCTCTTCGGCCAGGCCGGAGCCCTCGAGCGCGATGTTCAGATGGTCGAGCTTCAGCTCGATCTGCTCGACCTCGAGCTCGATGGGAGGTTCATCGAGCGTTCGCAGCACCAGGGCATCGTGCGTGATTCCCGCCTCCGCGCGCAGCGTTGCCCTCGCGCCCTCGCCGGGGATGAGAAGGGCTTTGACTTCACCATGCGAGGTTCCCCGCTCGATCCGCACACCATCGACTCGAGCGAGGCGTGCGAGGGTCTGCGATTCGAGGCCGGCCCAGCGCGCGGTCAGGGAGGCTTCCATGGGTAGAGCCACGCCCGAGCGACTCTCTTTGAAGGGCCAGAGAATCGAGCGCGCGTCGACTTCGATATCCGTGATCCGTTGCCATTCCCCGCCGCTACCACCGCCGAGGTCGCGCAGGTTCACTCGCCCCTGTCTAAGGGAGAAAGACTCCACTTGAATCTCCAGCAGCGACTGCGGAGCCGAATCTGCAGGATCGGTCGACTCCTCGACCGAATCGCGGAGGTCTTCCGCCCCCGGCGCCGGAGCTGCAAGCGTAAGCTCGATCTCCGGCGTCACCAGCTCGAGCTGCTTGATGTGGACCCGAATGGTCTCGGGCGAAGGAGTCTCCTCCTCGGGAAAGGGCACGAAGAGATGCGCCAGCTCCACCCGTACCTTCTCGACCTCGATTCGCAGAGCAGGGTCCCCGTCCCACGTGAGCGCGAGCGCGTCATGCTCGACCCATCCACTTGCGATGAGTCCGCGCTCCGGCCCCGTTTCCAGGCTGAACCGAAGATCGAGTTCACCGGTCGAGGCTCCCTCGTGCACCTGTGCACCCTCGAGGGCCAGCAATCCGAGGAGACCCCGGGTGGCGAACTCCCTCCACTGAATATCGATCGCGAACTCGAAGGGTTCGGGCTGGACGTCACCCGTGACTTCGATCGAGTAGTCCCCCTCCCGACTCGAGCCGAACTCGATCGGAATCCTTCCCCCGGCCTCGATCGGACCTGCCCGGGCACGCAGATCGAAGTCGATTCGCTGTCCGCTTCCGTGGAGCACGTCGAACTTCCAATCCGAGGCGTCGATTCCCGCGAGGCCCCAGGCCAGCTCACCCCCCGGCTCGGATCTCGAGATCGCGAGCCCCTCCAATCGAATCGCCCCCATGGCGATCTCGAGGTCGGGCAGCCCCTCCTCTGCATCGTCGTGCAGGGACAGCCTGCCGGCGCCCAGCTCGATCTTCTCGATCT
>CBDUYG010000708.1:0-2398 GCA_965371385.1 uncultured Myxococcales bacterium
CCCATTCCCCCAACCCGCGGCAGCTCGATGTCGAGATTGTAGGCAGCCGGAGTCAGGGGACTCTCCTGGGAGGCATCGAGCAGCCGACCGGCGCCGCGCAGGCTCTCGTATTGGTGGCTCACGATCGCCCGGATCTGATCCGGCTGGCCGGCGTACTGCCCCTCGAATCCAAGGGCCAACGCGAGGAAGTAGACCTCGCGAGCGTCGTTCTGCTCGGGCCGCAGCTGGGCCAGGTGCTCGTAGAATTCGTTTCCGCCCCGGGTCGTGCGATAGAGACGGTTCTGCAGGGTGTCTGCTCCCCACTCCTCGCGACCCGGCCATTGGGAGCGCAGAACGACCTCGTCGGCCCAGACCGCCAGGGCGAAGCGCGCCTCGTCGAGCTCACCCTGCTCGATGCCTCCGCCGCGTCCGATCCGCTCGAGCATCGACATCAACTGGCTACGCAGAGTCTCCGTGTCGGGGAGCTGCTCGGGCGATGCCTCTTGAACCAGCTGAACCAGGGTGATGAAATCACCGGCCTCCCTCGCGAGACTGCGATTCGACATCCCTCAGCCCTCGTGACTGACGATGTAGAGGATCACATCGGCGCTCTCGAGCTTGCCGAGGCTGAGGGCGAAGCTGAACTCGCTCTGCACCTTGCTCCACTTGGGCCCGTGGGGCTCCAGCTTGAAGTACTCGTAGCCGGTCTTGGATGCGATCTCCGTCGGGGCTCCCGGCATGTGCTCGATCCTCAGGCCGTCGAGATTCATCATCAAGAGTGATCCCAGCTCATCCAGCGACGACGCCTTCCCGGTCTCACCGACGAGCGTGACGAGCTCCTTTGAATCGATCTGGGACTTGATTCCCAGATAGAAGGCATTGCGCGGATCGACCAGCTCGACGGAGAGCTCCTTCGTAACGTAGAAGAGCCGACCGCTGACGCCCTGGGAGGTGAGCGGGATCTCCGTGAAACGGTCGGGAACCGCGCCGCCCAGGTGGACGTCGAGGAACCCGAGCAACCCGTGATAGCAGCTGTGGAGATCATCGTGGTTGTAGGCGGGCAGATCCGCGGGCTCCATCAGCGCAAACGACGAGAGCGCCCCCGCGGTCTCGATCAGCGCAGTGTAGAAGTCGAATGGATTCGTCGAGCCGGTGCTCATCAGATGTCGCAGGACCGGTGTCATGCGCGCCAACGTGTAACGCATCCACATATTGGGAAGGTCCGCCGTCGAGACGGTGGTGGTGCGGCCCGAGACCACCCGCACCTTGGCGGCGATCTGGCTCACGATCTTGCCGATCTCCTCGACCAGTACCGGGGAGGCCTGAATGGTCAGCAGCGGCGGGTAGTACTCGCGCGAGAGCGCGAAGGGACGCCCGACATCGCCGGTCGCCTCGATGCGCGCGATCTTGATGGAGTCGCAGGTCTCGAGCTCGAGTTCCTCCCCTGTGAGGAAGACCCGGGCATTTGCTGCGAGCACCTCGACGGGAGTCTCGAATCCACCGCGATTGATGTCGGGGTGGGTCTCTTCCTTGACGCGATAGCGAACATCCCGATTGGGGGTGTCGATCGGCGAGGTATTGGGCTCGGAGGGACGGATGCGCCGCATCGCAAGGTAGACGTCCAGATGCTCGAGCTCGGGACTGAACTCGCGAGCCTCGACGACGGCATTCCCGGGATAGTGGATCACGGCGCCGCCGGGCATGATGGCGTCGAGGCGGAGAATCTCGATACGATTGTCCGAGAGCGCCTCCTCATCGATCTCGAGCTGGCGAATACCGTACTGAAAGGGATCCATGGCGCTGATCTTCGCCGAGAGCCGATCGTCGAGATAGAGGTCCTGCTGTTGGAGGTGTTGGGGTCGAAGGAACATTCCCTCCGTCCAGGCCACCGGGCTGAGCTTGCGGCTGGTCATCGCGTTGGGCTCCTCACTTCGATCGCATCACTCACATCACTCATTCTGCCTGCACCTCGCACTCCAGCCCCCTCACTCCTGTGTCCCCTCACTTCGCCGCCTCTTCCATATTTTCATCTTCATGCGCTTCGCTCCGGCTCGAGGCGTCAGGGCCCCGGCGGACGACCTCAATCGATCTGCAGATCACGCGAGGAGAGGACGAGCTTCTGATTCCCGACCAGAGAGCAATCGGCCTCCACCACCGCCCGGCTGGGCCCGCTGTAGAAGTCCGCGAGAACTCCCAGGAATACCGTATCTCGCGGCAGCTTCTCCTCGAGCTTCATCTGCTGGCCGGGATACACGGTGGTCTCCCACGGATCCCCCGTCAGACCCGGCGGACGCCCGCCATTCAGCAGCTCGTCGGAATCCATGGCGTTGAACGCCATGACGTTCTGGAGTGGGTAGAAATACACGATCACGACGTGTGCCTGCTCGTCGAAGGAGTTCAAGTTCGACGCCGCCTCGAG
>CBDUYG010000709.1:0-2393 GCA_965371385.1 uncultured Myxococcales bacterium
GGATCGGCGGTATGGCAGTCGAGATCGCTCCCCAGGGTCCCGGCAGAGAAGTCGAGACTCGCGCCGTATTCGATCTGGACTTCGCCGGTGATCGATCCCCCGGCGATGGTCATCTGCCCGCCGCGCATGATCGCCCAGCCCGCGAAGGTCCCGCCCGTCATGTTGAACGTCCCGCCCTCGGCGTTGAGCGCGCTGCTTCCCATCGAGTGCAGGGTGGCGACCTGCCCACCGGTCATGTTGACGACGCTTGGTCCCGAGAATCCGAGCCCGTAACCGATGTCTGCTCCATCGGCGATCTCGAGGGTCGTGGGGCTCCCGGGTGAGCGTACCCGGACGCCGAAGGGGAGGTTCAGGAAGTCGGCGTGATCGATGAGATGGGGCGCCCCGTCGTCGTAGAGGACGATTTCATTCGAGTGATCGGGAGGCGGCGTCGGGGTTGGGGTCCCCGTCACCAGGACGATCGAGCCCGAGTAGGGGCTGACCTGGCCCTGCTGGAAGTCGACCGTGATGCTCTCGCCCGAGTTGAGCAGCGCGGTGAGCGTTCCCTGGGTCGCGCTGAGAGGGCCGGTATCGACGGGGATCCCATCGACCGCAAAGCCACTGCCATAGACGTTGAAGACCGCGTCCGAGTAGGCGTAGATCGTCCCGCCAATGGTGCCGCCGCTCCAGTGGGTCGGCGCGTTGTAGGCGTGGACGCTGTAGGTGATCGAGCCGCCCGTGATGTTGGCCTCGGTCCAGGTAGAGAGGATCAGGTTCTGACGGATCAGCCCCCCCGACAGCTCGAGCCAGCCCCTGAGGCTCATCGTGAGTGACCACGTCACGCCACCGCTCTGGAAGTAGAAGGCAGAGAGATTCCGGACCGAGATGTTGTCGTTGATGTAGTCGTCGTGATCGATGACGCGAACCTGCTGATCCTCGAAGGTCACGGCAGTGGAGAGGCCAGGGATCATCAGCAGGAGGATGAGCCGGCGCGCCAGGCACCGGGACTGGGCCCGGCGTCTCGAACGTCGGGCACCCTTGGCGGGGGCGCGTCCTGGAGCGAAGTAGTGACCCATCATGAATGCCATTGCTACGTCAGTCGAAGCTCATGGGAAAGCATGAGGGGAACATCGGCCGTGCGGGGGGCTACCTTGCGACCTTTGGCATGGGTAGTGTCGATGCGATCCGCGCTACCTGGTCGAGATACTTTCGCAGAGAGGTGCGGTGGGCCCTGGCCAGCATCTCGAGGGTTGATATTCGCGGGCGCGACTCGCCGTGCTCGATTCTCCGCACCTGTCGCTCCGAAAGGCCTGGAATCTGGGATTGCGTGAGGGCGCGAGCCTCGCGCAGCTGAGAGATCGCAGCACCGAGGCGGGCATCTCGAAGCGTCGCATCCCGATCGGCCTGATCGCGAGCCTCTGGGCAGGTGGCGCGCACCAGCGAATCCAATCCCAGATCGACATCGGCATCGGGCCAGCTGATTCTCCCTCCGTCATGGTCGATTTCGAACGCGGAACGTTCGTCCACAGGGATCCTTGCGAGTGCGGGGATCGCGTCAAAGGGAACTTTGAATCGCTCCATCGCGCAGCTACGCACCTCGAGCGCATCCCCTACGACAGCCGCATCTGCGATGAGCTTGTCCTGAGCGTTCATGTTCCAGGCTCTCAGAACTCGACCCACGACTGGGTCGTCGCTGGAGTGGACGATCAGGATTCGCAGTGCGCGAAACTTCGATCGGTACAGAGTCTCGGGAATCCACTCGGGCTTGACATCTGCATAGACGAAGAACACACGTACTCGCTCGCGAAGCTCACTGATCGTCTCTACTGTGGATTCCATGCGAGTCGCTCTGGTCAACACAAATAGGTGACGACATTGCAAGACTCGGCGCGAAGACACTCTGGAGACGACCAACCCGGGCGGAACGAAGCCCTCGACCCACCGACGTGTTTCGCGATCTGCTGCGAACACAGTGATGTCTTGTGCTGTGGCAGCCATGTCTATCGATTCCTTTTCACCTTTGATCCCTCTGTGCCCTTTGCACCTTCTCTTCCTCGAATGCATCGACTTTCGGCACCACAGGAGCCGCCCGATCGGGGTGGGATTGGCGTGTCCTGGATTATATCCCAAATAGGACATTGCGGTAATACTGTTTATACTCTTAATGTCCGGTCCTGCTGCGCGATGGCCAGGTGAGTGCACATTCCGGACTCCGGCCACCCGCTCAGAACCGGAGCAGCGCCTTCGTCCCCCACCAAGCAACACGGAGGCAGATCGGTCCAGACCTCAACGCACTCCAGCTCCCGGCACGACCCCGTTCCGAGGAAGTCGTGCTCTTCCCGAGGTAGAGTCCGCGGTCTACCGCGTTGGCACATGAATGGCAGGCGATGAGCCTGCCACGAACAACTCCGGAG
>CBDUYG010000710.1:0-2390 GCA_965371385.1 uncultured Myxococcales bacterium
GGCGAGATCCACTTGACGCAGGGCGGCGTCGAAGTCTCCCACCTCGGCGTAGGCGGCCGCCAGGGTGTCGAGGTACTCGGGGCCAGGCTCCCCCGGAAGACGCCCGATCGCCGCCTCGGCGACGGTCACCGCCATGGCGCCGTCGCGCAGCTCAGCCTCGGGAAGAGTGGCGAGAGCCCAGGCGTAGTTGTTCGCCTGGGAAGTCAGCTGCGGGCAGCGTGCGACTCCGTCGGCCATCGTCCTCAACATCTCCGCGTGGCGCCCGGCTTCGCGAAAGCGCTCGATCAGACGAATCCGGGTCTCATGGCAGGGCTCGATCTTCAGCATCGTCTGCTGGGATTGAATCCCTCCCTCTTCATCGCCGATCATGAACCGGACCTTCGCGTAGTCGTGATGGTACGCGTAGTTCGTTGCTTCGAGCTCGGTCGCCCTGCGATACGCCCCGACGGACTCGTCGAGGCGATCGAGCTTCAGCAGCACTGCGCCGAGCAGCCCGGCGATGTACGCGCTCTCGGGGTTGCGCCCCTGCAACACCTGCAGGACCCGGACCGCGTCCACGAAGTGCCCGTTCTTGATCATCGTATCGACTCGTGACATCTCGGTCATGTCGATGATGCGATCGTTCGGGTCGAAGCCCGAGAGCTCGAGGGAATCGAGGTCGCGGGGTTCGTCGCTCTGGATGCCCATGTCGAGATAGCCGAGAGCCGCGAGGTCCTCGCGAGTGCGATCGTCGACGGCGGTCCGGGAGCCCCTGGGAGCACCGGCGGCGGCCTCCAGCTCGAGGGCGAGTCGATCTCGCAGCTGCTGGACCACCTCGGGATGCTCTGCGGCGACATTCTTCAATTCGTCCGGATCCAACTCGAGATCGTAGAGCTCGGGATTGACCTTGTGGATGTATTTCCATCTGCCCTCGCGCATGAAGCGAATGGGCGAGTCGCCATAGAGGCGGCTGAACTCGATCGACTCGCCGTAGACGGGAAGCTCGAGCCCGGTCGCCCCCTTCTCGAGCAGCCCCATCAGGGAGACCCCCTGCACGCCTTCGAGCTTCGGCAGCTCGAGCAGGTCGAGGATCGTGGGAGTCACGTCGACGAGCCGTACTAGTGAAGGCACACGCAGACCGGCGGGCAGCCGGCTTGGTCCCCAAAAAATCAAAGGCACGCGAATCGTGCTCTGGTAGACGAAATAACTGTGGGTCCCTTCGCCGTGCTCCCCCAACCCCTCACCGTGATCACTGGTGACGACCACCAGGGTCTGCTCCCTCAGTCCGAGATGCTCGATCTCCCGGATGACCTGTCCCACGAGCTCATCCACGAAGGCGACACCCGCCAGATAATCGTTGCCCGGAAATCGCTCGCTGAACATCGGGGGCGCGACGTAGGGGACGTGGATGTCGAAGTAGTGGAGCCATAGGAGAAAGGGCTCGCTTCGATGCTCGCGCATGAACTCGACTCCCCGGCGCGTGATGTCGGTGCCGAGCCGATAGGGAAACTCGACCTTTTCACCCCCCGGCCCCATGCTGACTTCGAGCAGCTCCGCGTCGTCATCCTCCGTATCCCGGACGAGCTCGAAACCCTGGGCGATCCGGGTCCGGCCCCGCAGCGCGGCGGCCCCGATCTCCGCGCCGGTCCTGTAGCCCTCTGCTGCCAGGATCTCCGCCAGTGTGACGTTCTCCTCTGCGAGCAGATACTCGAGATTCGAGCGGACCCCATGGGCGTAAGGCTGTTTTCCCGTGAAGAGCGTCGCGTGAGAGGGCAGCGTATTGGGGCTGGAGGCCGCAACGCGCTCGAATACGACTCCCTCACGCGCGAGCCGATCGATCTGGGGCGAGCTGGGATGCTCCTGGCCATAGGCTCCGAAGGCGTCGGCCCGGGCCGTATCGAGAGTCAGGATGACGACGTTGAGCGGGCCTTCGCGGCGGGCGGGTACGAGTGCGGGCTGTGCCGGAGAAGGCACGCCCGAAACGCTCGGAGCTACGGCCCGAGAGATCCCTTCATCCCCGGCGAAGACGCCGGTGGAGGCGGAAGGAGCGCGCTCCTGCGATTCGCCGCACGCCAGCGCGACGATCATCACGGCGAGCCAGAGCACCGGGCCTCTCCAGCCCGAAGACGAACGCGAGCCATGACTCGAGCGCAGCGATTCCACCCATCCCCCCAACCCTTGCGCGCCAGAGCGCCAGCCGACCGCCTCGCCGAAGACGACGGGTACGGTCGCAATCGAAACCGGGATCCTTGCACCCGAGCGGACTGACTCTATCGAAATTCGCGATTCGACTCGACCGGGTGGACTCGGCCCGCCGCCTCGCGCTGACATTGATCGGCGAGGAATCGGAGATGGCTGGGGTGGGACTGCCGGAGCTCAGGTCGCGACCCCAGAGCTCGATCTCGGTGATG
>CBDUYG010000711.1:0-2385 GCA_965371385.1 uncultured Myxococcales bacterium
CCGAAGACATCGAGGCTGTCGTCGTAGCCGAAGCGGTGCTTCAACGTCGTCGATGCGAGGTAGCAGAGGGTGCCCGCCGTGAATCCGATCGCGAGGGCTCCGACGGGGCCCACGACGCCCGCCGCCGGGGTGATGGCTGCGAGGCCGGCGATCGCCCCGGTCGCGATCCCGAGCACGCTCGGCTTCTTGTGCTTCACCCACTCGATCCCCATCCAGGTGAGCGCGGCGGTCGAGGCGGAGATCTGGGTCACGGTGATCGCCATCGCGGCGCTGCCGTTGGCCCCGAGCGCGCTTCCGCCGTTGAAGCCATACCAGCCGACCCAGAGCATGCCGGTTCCGATCACACACATGGTCATGTTGTGGGGCGGCATGAAGGTCGTGGGGTAGCCGGTGCGCGGTCCGATCACGATGCAGGCCACGAGCGCTGCGACGCCCGCCGTGATGTGGACGACGATACCGCCGGCAAAGTCGAAGACGCCCCAGTCGGCAAAGAGTCCCCCGGCGCCGCCCCAGGTCATGTGGCAGATGGGGACATAGACGACGATGAGCCAGAGGGCGGAGAAGAGGAGGACGGCGGAGAACTTCATCCGCTCCGCGAAAGCGCCGACGATCAGCGCCGGGGTGATGACTGCGAAGGTGCCCTGAAAGGCGAAGAAGAGGACCTCGGGGATCGTGCCCGTGAGGCTGTCGGCATCGACGCCCGAGAGGAAGACGTGGCCAAAGCCGCCGATGAATGAATGGAGGTTCCGCGTCCCTTCCACCATTCCCGTCGTATCGAAGGCGAGGGAGTAGCCGACGACCAGCCAGAGGATAGTGACCATCGCCGTCAGGGCGAGACACTGCATCAAGATCGAGAGCACGTTCCGGGTGCGCACGAGGCCCCCGTAGAAGAGCGCCAGGCCCGGAATCGTCATGAAGAGCACGAGGGCGGTGGAGGCGAGGATCCAGGCGGTGTCGCCGGTGTCGAGCTCGTCCGCGGCGAGGGCCGTGCCGGGCAGCGCGAAGATGGCGAAGAGCAGGCCGGCGACGAGAGCGCCTGCGGAGGCGCGGGTCTGATCTCGGGAGGCCGGGTGGGGTGCTCGATCGAAGCTGGAAGGAGCGGCGCGGCGCGTGAGTGCAAGCATCGGGTGGGCGATCTCCTGCGTTGATCCTGTTCGAGATGGTCGAAGTCCAGGCTGGATCGCGGAGGCCCCGCTCCCAGCGCCAGGACAAGATGTAGTGATGGCGATCGATCGGGGAACATCCTCTCACACTCTAGCCGCGGTCGGCAAGCGACTTCTCAGCGAGGATCGGCGCCTGAGTGGGATGCGAGGCTGCCGACGAATTACGGCACTCGGATCAGAACGCCGTCTCACCACGCTTCGGTCGGCTTCTCCTTATTTCGTCCGGCCGATCCCGATTCGCGTCTGCCGAGCCTTTCGTCGGAGGCGACGACGAGACCCAAAGCGGCATGCCCGCGTCGAACCGGGTTCGTCGGGCGCTATCGTTCCAGCCACGCTCCGCCGCGAGCAAAGGCGAGGCGTTCCGAAACGAGGAGGCATACCTGACCATGAGCGATCAACTCGAAGTTCTGCTCCGCGACCTCGCGTTTCCGGAGGGTCCGCGTTGGCGCGATGGCCGGCTCGTCTTCTCCGACATGCACTCGCGAGAGGTGCTGGCCCTGGATCTGGAAGGCCAGGTCGAGCGAATCTGCCGCGTGGAAGGACGGCCCTCGGGATTGGGTTGGCTACCCGACGGAAGGATGCTGGTCGTATCGATGGAAGATCGTCGGCTGCTGCGGCTCGAGGCGGACGGCTCGCTCTGCGAGGTCGCCGACCTGAGTGAGCTCGCCACCTGCCACTGCAACGACATGGTGGTCGACGTGCAGGGCCGCGCCTACGTGGGCAACTTCGGGTTCGATCTTCACGAGAACCAGGAGCCTTGCGACGCGGCGATCGTGCTCGTCGATCCCGACGGACGGGCGCGGATCGTGGCGCCCGAGATGTCCTTTCCGAACGGGAGCGTCATCACTCCTGACGGGCGCACCCTGATCGTCGGTGAGAGCTTCGCCGCGCGCCTCACTGCCTTCAAGATCGAGAGCGACGGCTCACTCAGCGGGAGGCGCGAGTGGGCGAAGCTCGAGAAGGCGATCCCCGACGGCATCTGTCTCGATGCCGAGGGTGGGATCTGGGTCGCATCCCCGGTCGGTCACCAGGTGCTGCGAGTGCTCGAAGGGGGCGAGGTGACGGATCGCATCCCGGTGGAGAACGAATCCTTTGCCTGCATGCTGGGGGGGGCCGAAGGGAAGACTCTCTTCGTCTGTACCGCCGGAACCTCCGACCCCGCGATCTGCGAGACCGAGCGCACGGGTCGGATCGAGTTCACCGAGGTCGATGTCCCGCACGC
>CBDUYG010000712.1:0-2381 GCA_965371385.1 uncultured Myxococcales bacterium
CGATCCTCGACGTACTGAAAGTACGCCCGCAGTCGACTCGGCTCCGAGGGCCCCGAAACTGCAGCACTCTTGCCGCCCTCGCAACGAGCTTCACGAATAATCCCGGCTGGGCCCGGATCATAGCAGGAGGGTTTTGGCGACGGCGTCCTCCGGTAGACGAAGCCGGACTGTACTGAGATGCGCATCCCACGAGGCCGGCGAGCCGCGACTGCGATCTCGACGCTCACGCGAGCGAGCGTTGCCTCGCCGATGCGAGCCCCTATCGTGTGAACGAGCGATGGTGGGTGTGCCGACCCGCGGCCCCGTCTCGAGTGAGGACCGATTGACCGACGAAGTGACTCCAGAGAGGCGCTCTCGAAGCGCCGACGAGCGGCGAGCCCTCTGGCTCCTCGCCTCAGGCGCAGCCCTCGGCCTGATCTTCGCCGCCGCGGGGCTCCTGCGCGATGCCGAATCCGCTGCCCTGCCCGGGACCGCGATCGCGCGCGTCGGCAGCTCGCTCATCCAGCGGGAGGACTACCTGCGTCTCCTCGCGGGCTACGAAGCGGACACCCGTGGGCCGAGCGATGCCGAGGTGCGTCTTCACATCTTGAATCGGATGATCGAGGAGGAGCTGCTCATCCAGCGTGCCCTCGATCTCGGCCTCGCCCACCTCGACCGCCGGGTGAGATCGAACCTCACCGCCAGCCTGATCGCTTCCATCGTGGCGGAAGCGGAAGAGAGCGAGCCGAGCGAACGTGAGCTGAGCGCCTTCTACGCGGAGAACGCGAGCTACTTCACGGCCCCGGGCCGGCTCCGTGTACGCCAGATTTTCTTCCGGGTCCCGTCACCTCTCGCCGGGAAGGCAGAGTCAGAATCAACGACCGCGGCCGGAAGCTCGCCGGGCGTCGACACGCGGGGGAAGCCGGGCGAAGGCCAGAGCCGAGCTCGCGCCGAGGAAGCCCGGCGACGTCTCATGGCGGGGGAAGACTGGGCGCAAGTGAAGAAAGAGCTCGGAGACGACGAGATCTCGCCCGTGCCCTCCGCGCTCCTCCCCGCCCTCAAGCTGCGCGAATACGTCGGCCCGACGGTCGTGGGCTCGGTGCGGGGCCTCGAGGTGGGGGAGATCTCAGCCCCCATACGCTCTGGTACAGGATTGCACCTGATCCAGCTCCTCGAGCGGGAGCCGGCGCGAACCCCTCCTCTCGCCGAGATGCGGCCCCAGGCCGAGCGCGAGTGGCGTCGCAGGGAGGGCGATCGCGCCCTGAGGAGCTATCTCGATGAGCTGCGAGATGAGAGCGATGTCGTGATCGCGCCGGATGTCGTGATCGATTGACGAGCTACACGAGCGATCGTGTCGCCCAGTAGAGAGCAGGAGGGCGATCGTGCGAGGAAGCTGGAGCCCCTGGTGGGCCTACATGGACGAGTTCGAGGAGGCCCTGCGGGTCGCGGGAGTACATCTCGACGAGGTCGAGACGCGCCTCACCCGCCGTTTCGAGCGTGACACCTGGAAGCCCAGCATGGCGGAGAGCGTCGCGGGGGAGCTGGTGCGGCGGGCCCTCGACATCCCCTTCTTCGAGCGCTTGATCCAGAGCGCGCGTGCCATCCCCGAGATTTCGCAGCTCGAGCAGCCGGACTTCTCGGGCCGGCACTGGAAGGCGGGGGAGGCGGGCGAAGAGCAATCGTCCGCGAGCCGCGCCCCCCGGTCGGTCTTCGAGCACCCCTCGTCCCCGGATTCCGACCCGGGCCACGACCAGAGTGCACCCCAACGCCTGGCCGCCGCCGAGCGCGCCCTCCAAGGGCGAACACGCTCCATCGTGGTCGTGCTCGACAATCTCGTCAGTGCACGCAACATCTCGGCGGTCGCCCGCACCAGCGAAGCCCTCGGGATCCAGGAGCTGCACATCATCCAGCGCCAGGGCAAGCCCCGACTCGAGCACGTATTCACCACGGGCTCCCATCGCTGGCTCGACCTCTTCTGGTATCGCGAGGGTGCGAGCGCGATCGACCAGCTCCGATCCCGGGGCTATCGGATTCTGGCGGCCGACTACGGTGAAGGTGCGGGCAGTGTCGAAGGGGTGGCGATCGACGGGCCAGCGGCCCTGGTCTTCGGTAGCGAGCAGAAGGGCGTGAGCGACGTCGTGCGTGAGCGTGCCGACGCTTTGTTCTATCTACCCGCGTGCGGCTTCACCTCCTACTTCAACGTCTCGGTCGCGGTCGGGATCTCGCTCTACACCCTCGATCGGCGAATGCGCGAAGCTGGTCTGCGCGAGACTCTCAGCGAGGAAGAGATCGCGGTCCTTCGGCCGGCCTGGTACGCGATGCTCGCGCGGGGTAACGAGGCACGGGAGCGGCGCTATCTCGCCTGGGTGGATCGTCCGCCGCGGGCCAGAAGGGACTAGCCC
>CBDUYG010000713.1:0-2379 GCA_965371385.1 uncultured Myxococcales bacterium
TCCGTCTCCGGGCGCGGAGTCAGCACGTCGGGTGTGACGCTGATGGGCAGCGACCAGAACTCCCGAACACCGACGAGGTGCGATACCGGGACGCGATCCTGGCCGCGCCGGAGCACCAGCTCGCGATAACGCGAACGCTCCGGCTCCGAGACGGGCCTCTCGTAGTCGAGGTAGAGCTGCAGACGGGAGACCTCGAGCGCGTGGGCGAGCAGCACTTCGGCGTCGAGGCGCGCCGTCTCGATCCCGTGCTCTTCGAAGTGGCCCGCCGTCCACTGCAGCAGGCTCAGCACCGTCCAGGTCGTCAACGGACGCTCGGGCTCGCTCGGGCTCATGCCTCGGCCTCCCGGCGCGCGAGCATCTCGCCCCGCACGGCGTCGAGCAGCTCGTCGAGGCTTCCCTCGAGCACGCTGTCGAGCTTGTGGAGCGTGACGCCCGCCCGGTGATCGGTGATGCGGTTCTGCGGGAAGTTGTAGGTGCGGATCTTCTCGCTCCGCTCCCCCGTTCCCACCTGCTCGCGCCGCTGGCTCGCGCGCTCGGAGGCGACACGCTCGGTCTCGAGGTCGAGCAGGCGCGAGCGCAGTACCGTCATCGCCTTGGCCTTGTTCTTGTGCTGGGACTTTTCATCCTGGCACTGCACCACGAGCCCACTGGGAAGATGGGTGATGCGCACCGCCGAGTCCGTGGTGTTGACGCTCTGTCCACCCGGTCCTCCCGCGCGCATGACGTCGATCCGCAGATCCTGGGGATCGATCTGGACGTCGACCTCCTCGGCCTCGGGCATCACCGCCACGGTCACGGTCGAGGTGTGGATGCGTCCCTGGGACTCGGTCGTCGGGACGCGCTGGACGCGGTGGACTCCGCGCTCGTACTTGAAGCGGCTGAAGACGTCGCGGCCGTCGATCATCGCGATCACTTCCTTGAAGCCGCCCGCCGCCGTCTCATTGCTCGAGAGTATCTCGACCTTCCAGCCGAGGCGCTCCGCGTAGCGGGTGTACATGCGGAAGAGGTCGCCGGCGAAGAGCGCGGCCTCGTCGCCCCCGGTGCCGGCGCGGATCTCGAAGATCGCATTCTTCTCGTCGTTGGGATCCTTGGGAATGAAGAGATCGAAGAGCTTCGCGTCGAGCTCGGCCAGCTCGCTCTCCAGCTCTGTTGCTTCGCCCCTCGCCATCTCGACGAGGTCGGGATCTGCATCGTCCAGCATTGCGTGCGCATCCTCGAGCTGCTGTACGACATCTTCGTAACGCGTGCCGGTTTCGACGACGGGACGCAGATTCCCGAGATCCTTCGCGAGCTCCTGGATGCGCCCGGGCTTCGACGCCACATCGGGGTCGGCGAGCTGCCCTTCGATCTCTCGCGAGCGTTCCTTCGCTTCGGCAATTCGTTCGAGGTATTTCGACATCGTCTTCTCTCCGCACTCCATGGCGCCGATCGGCGAGGGAATGCACGAGCAATCCACGTTCGCACCGGGAAGCCTGTGACCGCTGGAAGAGGCTTCTCACGAAAGGGGGGATCGGGCGGGGATCGGGGGCGCTACGGCTCGCTCGCGCTCCCGGCCCCGTCATCCATTCGAATCGGCTCCGTCCGGCACCGGGAAGGTGCAGCCGAAGCCCGCGTATGACGGGGCGCCAAGCAGGGTGGGATGTAGAGAGAAGGCCCGATCATGCGCGGGAAGTTATCGAATCGTCGCCTGGATCACATCCCGTGCTCTGCGGGCAGCCGGGCAGGGGCGGCGATCTCGGGGCAGGGGCGAGCGGATCCTGAACGGGGGCTAGTCATGGAAGGCCTGGGCCTCCAACCATTCGTTCACATCTCTCAGGGCGTGCGGGCCGATCTCGTGACCCATCTCGTATTCGCCATGCGCAACCTGGATCCCCAGCGCTTCGAGCCGCTGTCGGGATTCGTGCGCCCGCTCGACCGGAACCATGGGGTCCTTGTCGCCGTGGATCACCAGGGTCGCAAGCGACGCGAGCGCGGGACCGGGTTCGATTCGGCTCGCGACCTCCGCGGGCAGCCAGGTCGAGAGCGCGACCAGCGCCTTGAAGCGCTCGGGCGATTCGAGCACGAGGTCGTAGGCCATTACGCCCCCCTGGCTGAAGCCCAGGACGATGAGCCGGCTGCGGTCGATCGGATAGCGCTCGAGGGCGTCTTCGAGGAATGCCGCGACGAGCTGTCGCGCGACGAGAAACTCGACGGGATCGGGAGGCCCTCCCTGGGATAGCGGAAACCAGCCGTAGCCGACGCCCATTTGCGGACCGAGAGGAACCTCGAATGTGCCCTGGGGACAGAGGAAGATCGCTTCGCCGCCGTGCAGTGTGCGCGCGAGGCCGATCAGGTCGTGCGCGCTCGCCCCCCACCCGTGCAGGGCGAGGATCGCGGGAA
>CBDUYG010000714.1:0-2373 GCA_965371385.1 uncultured Myxococcales bacterium
GCCGTTCAGCGGGCCTCGTGAGACCCATTGCCACGTTGCTCGAGCGCCGAACCCGTCCACGACGCCGAGCGATCGGCTACATTCGGCACCATTGAAAGGGGTTGAGTGTGAGGCTGATTCTCGTAGGGGCCCTGTTGATCGCCTTGAGCGGATGCGGCGAGCAGAGCCCGCCGGCGGCGCCGGAAGCCGCCACGAAGCCGGTGACCACGGTGCCCGTGCGCGACCGCCCCAGCGAGGTCCAGATGGTCGCGGCGATGGAAGCGCACTACAGCGTCGTCATCCTCGCCCACGACGCGTTGCTGCAGGGCGATCTCGATACCTTCCGATCCCAGCTCGCGCTGGTGCGCGGGCACGAGCTTCCCGCCAACTCGCCCGACGAGTGGAGCCCCTTGCACGAACAACTTCGAGCGGCGGCCGGCAGAGGCGCGGAGGTCGGCGATCTCGATGCGGCGGCGGAAGCGCTCGCGGCGGTCGTTCTCGCTTGCGGGACCTGCCATGCGGCGCAGGGCGGCGGTCCGGTCTATCCCGCGCCCGCACCCGATGATGGAGCCAACGCCCTCGAGGCCGCGATGCGCGATCACCAGTGGGCGACCGAGCGACTGTGGGAGGGCGTGACCGGGCCCTGGGACAATGCCTGGGAGCGCGGCGCCGACGCGCTGGCCGTGACCCAGCTCTTCGACGGCCCGGACTCCGAGGTGGTACTCAGCGACGATCTGCGACGACGCGCGGAGCAACTTCGCGAGATTGGCAGGCTGGCCAGGACTACGACGGCGCTGGACGAGCGCGCCGCCCTCTACGGGCGCCTGCTCTCCACTTGCGGCGAGTGCCACCAGGCGGTCGGGGTGGAGTTCGAAGAGCCGCAGTAGGCAGTAGGTCGATGCGCTCGCGCCGGCGGCGGAAGCCCGCTCGGAACGCTCGACTCGGCCTCTCCCGATTCGGACGTCACATCGAAACGGGCTTCGCCACGCCCTCCATCTCCACCTTCGCCTTCACCTCCGCCTCCGCCTCCGCCTCCGCTTCATCCGCTACCCCCACCTCGACTCCCGCCATCTCGGCCAGCCGTTCGAAGGATCTTCGAACGATCGCCGTGAAGTCGCCGATGTCCGGAACGCGGTCGGGGTCTGCAGTGAAGGACCAGCACACCCTGCCGTTGTAGCTGAGTACGCCCACCGCCATGCCGAGGTTCTCGATCAGGGGCGCCTGGAGGTAGATCGACTTCAGCTCCGCTCCCAGGAAGTAGAGTGGAAGCGATGGCCCGGGGACGTTGGTGACGTACAGGTTCTGGGTGCCCTTCGATAGGGACTGCAGATCGATGGGGATCCACTCGTGCAGGGCCTCGACCATCTGGATGGCGGCGGATTGATGGGATTCCTTCAGCTCGCTCGTTTGGGCATGGATCGCCGCGACCTGCTCGAGCGGACCCTCCTCGCCAAGAGGGAGCGGCACGATCCAGGTAGAGACGTGGTTGCCCCCCTGGCCTTCCTGGGACTTCGAGCGCACGTTGACGGGAGCCGCAACTCGAAAGTCCAGCTCGGCCGGATCGACCTGTCGGTCGATCATGTAGTCACGCACCGCCCCCGTCATGATTCCCAACACCACGTCGTTCACCGAGCAGCCGAGGGCCTTGCGGATCGCCTTGATGTCGGCGAGGGAAACCTCGAACCAATCCAGAACCCGATGGGGACCTACCGGTCCATTGAGGGGAGTGTCGGAGGCCGGGTTGATCTTCCACTTTGCGAGTGCACCCAGGGCTCGCGCACGCTCGATGATCTCGCCCGCCGGATCCTCCGTATTGCGGACGAACTCCTGCAGTTGCTGGACGGCACGGAAGGGGAGGCCGGCCATGCGCACGAGCCCGTCGCGTCGCAGCTCGGCGTCCGAGGGCTGCGGACGCGGAATGAAGCGGGGGGGCTTTGGAATCGTGTAGTCGGGTGTCGCGGAGAAGAGGCTCTTCGCGAGGTCCACTCCGCCGGCACCGTCGATCATGCAGTGGTGGGTCTTTCCGATCGTCGCGAAGCGATCGCCCTCGAGCCCCTCTACGACCCAGATCTCCCACAGCGGCCTCGAGCGATCGAGCGGCCGCTCGGCGATGCGTGCCGCGAGCTTCTTGAGCTGCGCGTCGCTGCCCGGGCGCGGCAGTGCGGTATGGCGGACGTGGTATTCGAGGCTGAAGTCGGGGTCATCGACCCAGATCGCATGCGTCTCTCCGGGCAGCCAGGCGATCTTCTCCCGATAACGCGGGATCTTGTGCAGGATCCCCTCGATGCCTCGAACGATCGTGTCGAAGTCGATTCCCCCATCCTCGGTGGCGAGGTTCCCGACATCGAAGATCTGGGTCGATCCCCCGTGCATCCAGAGATTTTCGTGCTCCCA
>CBDUYG010000715.1:0-2369 GCA_965371385.1 uncultured Myxococcales bacterium
GCGAGTCCGGCATCGATGCGATAGATCACGTCGCTCGCCGTCGATTTCGCGATGATCCCGCGCTTCGGATCGAAGTAGCCGAGCGCCACCTCGGCCAGCTTCCCGGCAGGCTCACCCGCGGAGCCCTCGCGGGAGTACACGCGCAGGGTCAGCTTCGGCGGAGCGAGGCCGAGTGCGGTGAGCTCATCCCCACCCATTCCCTCGGCGACGATCTCTGTGGCCTCGAGGTGAGCGAGCTCGGCGATCAGACGCGCCGCGGTTCCCGGCTTCCAGGCCTCCTCCCCCGTCGCGGCCCAGCCATCGCCTCGACGCTCCACCCGAACCGTGAGCGAAGACCGCGAATCATCCCGATTCTCGCCGGGGGAATCGGAAGCTCCCCGGAAATCCAGCTCGAAGGCCCCCGCCTCGGCCAGCTCGAATCGAGCGAGCTCCTTGAAGCGGTAGTCGAAGGAGTCTCGTGGCAGATCCGCGAGGCGGCTCGCCGCAACGCGATAGAGAGTGCCCGGGACACTTCCGCGCGCCACGGCATCTCCATCGCTCGCCCTCCCCCCCTCTCCAAACTCCACCGAGACCGGCCGCATTCCGCTCGTGAGGTCGCCCCCGGTCCTGCCGCGAAGCTCCAGGCGGAAGTAGGGATCGTCGAGCCCGACTTCGTCGGGAGACCATTTGGTGTCGATGAACCCGCTGGCGCGCAGGAAGGAGAGATCCGAGAGCAGGTCGTCGACTCTCGATCCGTCGGCGGGCAGACCCGCGAGAGCCCCGGGCCCGCTGAACCACCAGGAATCATCTCTGCGCTCGAGCCCGACCCCGCCTCCCGGCCAGCTCGCGCGAAGCTTCGTCACCTCGTTGCGGTCGAAATGGATCAGGCGGCGGTCGCGCAGATCGAGCAGATCGTGATCGAAGGGCTTGGTGCGCCACCTGGGCAGGATCAGGATCGTATCCGGCTGGGACTCGCGCGCGACATAGATTCCCTCATCGACCGGCGTCGATCCGCCCAGGATCAGCCCATCCTCCTGGTCTCCAGCTCGAAACCGGAGTCGACGAGAGTCGGCTCCGAGGCCGTAGACCGAGGCGGCCTGGGGGGAGCCGACCTTCGCGTCCCAGGTAAGGTTCGCGAGCCCGCTCGCCATGGCGTCGAAGCTGACGTCGTCGCCCGGGAAGTTGACCGGCGCGACGATGCGCCAGTGCTCTTCTTCGCGCAGCGCGCGAATTTCGTCCCCCTCGGCCGTCGTCAGACGCAGCTCTTCGATCGCATCCGATTCGAGCTGCGGGAACAAGCGGCGGCTCGACTCCTCCGCCTCTTCCCTCCCCTTCTCTCCCCGAATCTCGTAGAGGTAGACGAAGGCTCCCAGCGCAAGGGCGATCAGGAAGAGGATCCCGGTCGTTCGCGGCTGCATCGGGTCAGGTTCCCGGCCGCTTGCGCCGGACCCACCAGGCGACGACGCCGGCGATCGCGATCGCCTCGGGAAGTACAAAGAGGGAGAGGGTCTGGATGCGTGTGAACTGCTCCCCGGTCATCTGGAAGCGAGAGGCTCGGGAAACAGGCGGACGCATGGAGATCTGGTCCGTGTCATCGACCGCCCAGTTCACCGCATTGACGAAGAGGTCGCGATTCTGATAGCTGGCGATCAGCTCGTTGCTGGCGAAGTCCGAGTCTCCGAAGACCACCAGGCGGGCGCTGATCGGCTCCGAATCGGACTCGCTGCCCTGCCCCAGCGCCAGGGTACCCGCCACCATCAGCGGCACCGGCCCCAGCAGATCGCCGACCTCGTACTTCGCCTTGCCGGTAGCCGTCCAGCCTTCGAGGTCCGTCTCCGCCCAGGCATCCTCGCCGGTGAAGACGAGCTCCCGAAGGGTTCCCTCCGCCTCCTCCGCAACCTGGACGCTGCGAGCCATGTGGAAGATCACCGTGTCGCGCAGCTTCTCGGTGATGGGATGGTTCTCGTAACGGCCCGAAAAAGGTGTCGTCGCCTGGCCGAAGAGCGCGAGCTTGGCGTCGAAGACGACGTCCTCGCCCAGCACGACGCCCCAGCTTCGAAGGTCTTCCGCCAGGTCCGTCTTCGCGCGCGGATCGACCATCACCATCAGCGCACCGCCCCGCTCGAGATAGCGCGCCAGGGCCTCGTGCTCCGGGATCGACAGGGGACGGGTCGGACCCGCGACGATCACCAGGTCGACGTCTGCGGGCACATCGCCCAGGCTGGCAAGCAGGATCGAGTCCACCTCGTAGGTCTCGTTGCGAAGCGCGGTGGCCGCCTGGCCGAAGCCGGTCGGCTCTTCGCCCCGCTCGCCCTCGATGGCTCGCTCGTTGTGTCCTTCGAGAAAGACGATCCGGCGGCCCTCGCTCTGGATCAGCTTCAGCAGCGCGT
>CBDUYG010000716.1:0-2368 GCA_965371385.1 uncultured Myxococcales bacterium
GCAAGCCCAAGCTCTGGCGCGATGCCGTCGATCGGGCCTTCGGCGAGCTCGAGGCCGGCCTCGACAGCGTGCGCAACGACACGAGCATCGCCGACCACCGCGAGCGCGCCGGCATGATGATTCGAAGCTTCGTCCGCTACGTCGGACACAACCCCCAGTTCGTCCGCCTCATGCACGAAGAGGGCAAGCGCAAGGGCCGCGAATGCGTTGGCTGGTCGATCGCCACGTGAAGCCGCTCTACGAGGGCGTGTGTGAAATGGCTCGGCAGGTTGCCGGGAGCCATCTCGAGCGCCTCGATATCCCGCTCATCCACTTTCACTACATCCTGGCCGGCTCGGTCAGCTTCATTTTTCACCAGGCCGAGGAGTGCAAGCGACTCTCGGGCGTCGATCCGACGGACGACGCCGTAATCGAAGAGCACGCTCGCATCGTCGAGCAGCTGATTCTCGGCCCCTTGAACGAGGAGAAGAGCCCATGAAGCTCGCCACCTTCACCCATCGAGACTCGACCCGCATCGGAGGGGTCGATGGTGCTGAGATCGTCGATTTCTCGGCAGCTGCCCCCGAGCTTCCGCGCGAGATGGTCGCGTTTCTCGAAGCCGGGCCCCAGGCAATGCAGGCCGCCCACGCAGCGATGGCGAAGGGCAAGCGCATTCCGCTGGCGGACGTGCGACTCGAGGCGCCCATCGCGAGGCCACCCAAGTTTCTTGCGATCGGCCTCAACTACGCCGATCACGTCGCCGAGTCGGGTCTGGAGACGCCACAGCACCCGACCGTGTTCAACAAGCAGTCGACCTGCATCGTGGGGCCCACGGATCCGGTACACGTGCCGCGCGCATCTCATGTCGTCGACTACGAGGGCGAGCTTGGCTTTGTGATCGGCCGCCGCTGTCGTCACGTCTCACGCGAGGATGCTTCCGACGTGATCGCCGGCTATCTCGTGGTGGACGACGTGTCGGTGCGCGATTGGCAGCTGCGCATTCCCACCTGGACGATCGGGAAATCCTTCGATACCCACGGGCCGATCGGCCCCTACATCGTCACCTCGGACGAGCTCCCCGACCCCCACCGGTTGGCGCTGCGCACCTGGGTGAACGGCGAGCTGCGCCAGGAGAGCAACACGAAGGAGCTGATCTTCGACTGCTTCACCCTGGTCGAGCACCTCTCCACCGCCTTCACCCTGGAGCCGGGTGACATCGTCGCCACGGGTACCCCCTCCGGCGTAGGCATCGGAATGAAGCCGCCGCGTCTCTTGAAGGATGGTGATGTCGTCCGGATCGAGATCGAGGGCATTGGGCAAATCGAGAACGCCTTCATCGACGAGCCGGACGATACCGCCAGGATCGATTGAGGGACGAGTTCCCTGGAATCGACCATTTCACAGCATGAATCGAGTCTAGAAAAGCAAGGGAGATCTCCCATGATCAAGGTCAGAGACATTGCCTACGTGCGTTTCGGGGCGCCGGATCTGGAAGCGATGGAAAAGTTCCTGGTCGACTTCGGTCTCGAGGTCACGGCTCGCGAGGAGGGCGCCCTCTACACCCGGGGCACCGATCCCGCACCCTATGTCCACATCAGCGAGAAGGGCGAGGCGGGCTTTCGCGGAGTCGGCTTCGAGGCAGCCTCGGCGGAGGATCTGGCCGCCGCAGCAGAGCTGGAGGGTGCGTCACCGGTCGAGAAGATCGATGCGCCGCGGGGAGGGCAGCGGGTTCGTTTCAGCGATCCCGATGGCTTCGAGATCGACGTGGTGCACGGCCGCGAGCTCCTGCCAGCGCTCCCCGTGCGGAGCGCTGCGCCCCTCAACCGCGGCAGCGACCGTCGGCGCATCGGCGAGTATCAGCGCTTGCCTGCCGGACCGGCCTGCGTCAAGCGGATCGGGCACGCTGGAATCAAGGTTTCAGATTTTCATCGCAGCCGGGAGTGGTACCAGTCGCGTTTCGGTTTCATCTCGTCCGACGAGATCTATCTCGGAGCCGAGGAGAACGTCGTGGCTGCCTTCATGCGCTGTGATCTCGGTGAGGTCCACGTGGATCACCACACCCTCGTCTGCCTCGGCGTAGGGGAGGGCGATACCGGCCTCGACCACGTGGCCTTCGAAGTCGAGGATTTCGACGCCGTGATGCTTGGCCACGAGCAGTTGAAGGGCGCGGGCTACGAGCACAAGATGGGCGTCGGGCGCCACATCCTCGGTAGCCAGGTCTACGATTATTGGAAGGACCCGTGGGGGAATGTGCTCGAGCACTTCACCGACGGCGACCTGCTGAATCGAGACCACCCCACCGAGCTCCACGATCCGGCTGAGGCGCTCGGAACCCAATGGGGCACGATGGCGTTTTGAGGGGCTGAGAAGAGGAGGATTCATGGGGCTC
>CBDUYG010000717.1:0-2360 GCA_965371385.1 uncultured Myxococcales bacterium
ACGGCGAAGATTCCCAGCAGGTTTCGGTACAACGGGCCTCTCTCGAGTGATCTCGCACCAAGCGACCTGCGGGGGGGAGTGGGAAGGAGAGTGACACGCTCGTAGGCCGGGCTCAATGGCCAGGGCTGGCATCCGTATGCACAGCTACAGATCGGCGAAGGCCCGAATCGACATGGCCGGCTCCGTGCTGGATTCGATCGATGGCATACAGCGGCGACAGGAATCGCTGGCGGACTCAGCGCTGCCCGTCGCGGATCCGCCCGCCGACGTCATCTCGACTCCCGGGCACCCCATCCGAGCCCAGGCTCTGGATCACGGGTCTGCTCTGCGAATCACCGGACCCCTCGTAGAGCCACGGCCTGCCCCAGGGATCCCTCGCTGCCGTCTCGCCGGTAATGTCCGGCAGGCGCCACCCGAGCTCCAGCAGCGAGTCGGGGTAACGTCCCCGAATCGAAGCGACGTCGTCCACCGCCTCGTTCAGCGCCACCCATTGCTCTTCGGCTTCCTGCACCAGCGCGCGCCTGTCGAGCGCTCGTGCCGAGAGCAGGGCCGCCGCCACGGTGAACGCGAGCATGCTCCACTGGACCGCGTTGTTCGTCATGAGCGGGCGAGCCAGGCCGAAGAGTCCCGCGGAGAGGGTCAATGAGCCCGCGGAGTAGTGACCCAGGGCGAGCATCGAGGAGCCAGCGAGCAGGAGAGCCCCTGCCACTCCGTCCCGGAATCGGATCCAGGGGCGCTCGTCGGGAATCGTTTCTCGTGCCGCCGTCCCATCTCGATGCTCACCGGCTGCGTTCGGTCGACTCGAAGTCGCACCAGCGGGAGCAGCCTTTCCGTGATCAGCGCGGATGGAATCGCGCCGATTCTGATCTTCGGCCAGCGTGCTCCGCTCCATCAACCGCGCATGCCAATCCGCCCCGGACACCCCCTCGGCGTGAAAGCAAGCCACGCTTCGACCACCGGGGATCATCGCGGTGGGTGGCGCCTCTCGTTTGCATCGGTCCATGACCGCCGGGCATCGGGTATGAAAGTGACAACCGGGCGGGGGGTCGAGGGGAGTGGGCACGTCACCCTCGAGTACGATGCGCTCGGGGCGCCGGGCCGGGTCGGCGACCGGGATGGCGGAGAGGAGGGCCCGCGTATAGGGATGAGCCGGCGCCTCGAAGAGCGCGTCCGAAGGAGCCAGCTCTACGATCTGCCCGAGATACATCACGGCGATCCGATCGGAGATGTGCTTTACCACCGAGAGGTCGTGGGAGATGAAGAGGTAGGAGAGCCCGAGCTCCTCGCGCAGACTGATGAGCAGATTGATCACCTGAGCCTGGATCGAGACGTCGAGGGCGGAGACGGCTTCGTCGCATACGATCAGCTTCGGCCGCAGGGCGATTGCACGGGCGATGCTGATGCGCTGGCGCTGTCCGCCCGAGAACTCGTGGGGATAGCGATTCATCCAGGCGCGCGGAACTCCCACGCGCTCGAGGATCTCTCCCACCTTCTCCTCGACATTGGAGCGGGTGGCCAGGCCGTGGATTCGCATCGCTTCACCGACGATGTCCGCGACGGTCTTGCGCGGATTGAGGGAGTTGAAGGGATCTTGAAAGATGATCTGCATGTCCCGGCGCAGGTTGCGAAGCTCGCCCGGTCGCAGGGCGTCGATGTCGACGCCGTCGAAGACGATACGGCCGGCGGTCGGCTCGAGGAGACGAAGCAGGGTCTGCCCCACTGTGGTCTTGCCGCAGCCCGACTCCCCCACCAACCCGAGGGTGACGCCGCTCTCGATCTCGAAGGAGACACCGTCCACGGCCTTGACCTGGCCCACGGTTCGCCCCATCACTCCGGCGGTGACGGGGAAATATTTGACGAGATTTTCGACCCGGAGCAGGGCGTCGCTACTCATCCGCCGGGCTCCTCGCCGCTCGCGGCCGGCGCGTCGCGGCTCGCCGATGGCGTCTCATCCCCTGCTGGCAGCGCTTCATCTCTTGCTGGCATCGCCGTGGATGCGTGCTCCACAGGGCCGCCCGGCGTCGTGGTCTCCTGAATGGCGTGGAGCAGATCGATCGCGGGATCGTCGTCGACGACCCAGCACGCGGAGAGGTGCCTCGAACCCTCGTCCAGGGACTCGCTGCGGAGGCTGAGGTGCGGGGACTCGCGGGAGCAGCGGTCCTGGGCGAAGGCGCAGCGGGGATGGAATTTGCAGCCCTCGGGAAAGTCCATCGCATCCGGCACATTCCCCTCGATCGGTTGGAGCTTCTCCTCATTCGCACCGAGGCGCGGAATCGAGTGGAAGAGGCCCGCGGTATAGGGGTGCCTCGGGTTGCGAAAGAGATCCCGCGCGTCGGCGCTCTCGACGATCGAGCCGGCGT
>CBDUYG010000718.1:0-2355 GCA_965371385.1 uncultured Myxococcales bacterium
CGGTCCCCCGGCTCGAGGTATCGCTCGAACTCGAGCTCGGAGTTCGTTGCCAGGGTGCCGAGGTAGCCCTCCTCGTCGAGTGCCTTGATCGGGTTGTCGAAGTTCGTCTCGTTGGGAGCTCCGCCGCGTTCGGCGATGCCCTCGATCTTGGGGCGCGGCATCGACCAGACCTGGAGCATTGCGGGTGGCGCGACGATTCCGCCGAAGCGGCTGGCCCTGGCCCGCTCTTCGTCGAGATAGATCGGATTCTGGTCGTCGAGGGCGTCGACCCAGTGCCGGATCATGGGAACATTGACGTCGTCGGGCGCCAGCACGGCGGTTCCGAGGGGCTGTCCAACATACTTTTCGAGTCGCGCGCGGACGGGATCCGCTGCTTCGTCTGCCATGATTCTTTTCCGGTTGCTCCCGAGTCAGGGTTGCCGAGTGTACGCAATTGCCGGGTTGGCGGCATTCTCTCAGACTTTCGGGACGACGACTGATCCGCTTCCCGGCGGTGAGCTCGGTGGTCTTCAGTGCCAGGTGCATCCGGGCGTTGCAGCCAAGGTCAGCGACTGTCGTTTCGGGAGGCTTCCCCGCCGGTGATGGCCCGGCGAAAGCCCTCGGCCATGCCATCGATCGTTCGAGTCTCGGAATAGTGCGCGTAGGCTTTCAATCCCATCCGATGCGCTCGCTCGCGATCCGTGCCCAGCTGCAGTAGCGCGTCCGCATAGGCGTCCAGGCCCGATTCGAGTAGCAACCCCGTCCGGCCGTGCTCGATGTTCTGGATCTCGGGGCCATGGTTGCCCGCGCGTTGGGTGATCACGGGCACACCGTGGCCGAACGCGTGCAGCACTCCGAGGCCTACATCTCCCGGGGATACATATGCGATGGCCCGATGGAAGTAGACCTTCAACTCGGTCGGATCGACGACTTCGCCGTGGGTCCGAACGCGACCCGTGAGCCCCGCAGAAGCGATCTGAGCGTCGAGAGCCGCTCGTAGATCACCGTTACCGACGATGTCGAGCCCGACCTCTTCAGGGAGCTGGTCGGCGACCTTCGCGAAGGCATCGATCAACAGATCGACTCGCTTGCGCTCCTGTAGCCGACCCACGTAGAGGAACGACTTCCGGTCGTCGGCATCGTCGCACGGCCCTGAATCCGGGACATGGATCGTATTCGGAGCCACGAAGAGCTTGGCGGGATCCGTACCGGCCTCCTGGAACTCACGTCGCTGGGCCTCGTCGTAGAGGATCGTTGCGTCGGCTCGGCGGGAGAGCCAGGCGGCGGCGGGGCGGCCGAGTCGGCTATGACCGAAGCCATGTCCGAACCAGATGAATCTCTGGTTGGATCTCGTCAAGCAGGACCAGACACTCGAAACCATGCGCAGGTTGAACTCTGCGATCACTACGTCGGCCTGCCTGGCAAGCGCCGCGACGCCGACCTGCCAATGAAGCCCCGCAAGGATGCGGTCCGGCACGAGGACCGACTCGAAGGGGGCGTCCTCCGGGACGGGGCTCGGGACGGAGTGGGCGACCGTGAAATCGAATTCGTTGCCCAGGCGCTCGAATAGGGGGATGCGATAGTGGGGGATGATCCTCTGGATCATGAGCACGCGCAGGGTCATGTCGCGCGCATCCCGAGCGAGCAGTCAGGGCGTAGGATTCCGGCGTGAATCTCGGGCTGCGATGGGCCTGGCCTCGTCTGGCGGCGCAGCTCGAGTGGGAACGAATCCAATGGAACCTCCAGTACGCTCAGCTGCCAGCCCGCCTGGCGCCTGATCGAAGGGGCCAATATACACGGATCTTGATTCGGTTTCCTCGGCCGGGTTCTTCCCCCTGGTGGCAATGCGGCTCAGCATCCCACGTGGGCCCCGAGGTGCCTTTCACGTCAGTCGCGTGGCTTCTGCATGACGTAGAACACGTAGCCGAAGGAGCCCGCGCAGTCGCGCACGATGGCCGACTCCTCCTCCTCGGCGTCGAGAGCCGCGACCCAGTGCTCGTCCGTCCGTTCCTCACGCAGCGCTGCAATTCGCTCGTTGATGGGCGTGTAGTAGTCGTCCCACCACTCCGCCTCGGGGAGCACGAAGCCACCGAGGAACCGGTAGCCTGCTGCGGTGACGGCGAGCTCGGCGGCTTCGCGGCTCTGCATCGCGGGGTAGTTGGCATGCCAGAATTGCCGGATGCGCTTCGGCGGCTCGTCGACGAGCCAGGACAGCTCGGTCACGGCCAGCGAGCCGCCCGGGCGCAGCAGTCGTCGCCAGGTCTGCAGACCGTGCTCGAAGCCGATGTTGTAGATCGCTCCCTCGGACCAGAGCAGGTCGAAGCTCTCGTCCTCGTAGGGGAGATCGTCCATCGAGGCCTGCAGCGTCGTGATGCG
>CBDUYG010000719.1:0-2348 GCA_965371385.1 uncultured Myxococcales bacterium
ATGCTGATCGCGATGGCGAGCGGTGCCGTGAGGACGAGAGCTCCCCAGAGCATGATCCGCGTGGAGAGATCGAACGGAGGGAGGGCATCGCTCCCGGATTCGTGCATCAGCTCGTAGAGGCCGTTGGTCGGCAAGCGGGTGAATCGGTTGAGGGCGCTCTGGATCCAGCCGAAGGGGTTCTGGCGAAGCGAAAAGTGATGCTCCGATCGCACCTCGAACCCGTGATCGCGCAGTAGCCGGGTGAGGGCAGCCAGCGGGAAATGATAGAGGTGTCGAGGCGCGTCCAGGTGAAACCAGGAGGGTCCGCTCCAGCGCGCTTGCAGGCTCGAGAAGTTGGGTACGGCGACGATCAGGCGGCCCCCCGGACGCAGGATGCGCCGGCACTCGGCGATCGTATGCGCGGGATCCTCGATGTGCTCCAGCACGTGCCAGATGATGACCTGATCGAAGAAGTCGTCCTCGAAACGCGCGTCCCCGAGCCGCGGAGCGATCCGGATGTCGGCGCGGGGGTCCACGCCTCGAATCGCGTCCGCACTGAGCTCGATTCCGTGAACCTCGAAGCCCCGGTCGGCGAGGGGCCCGAGGAGGACGCCCCGTCCGCAGCCTACGTCGAGAACCCTGGCTCCCGGCGGCAGCCCGTGGGAGAGGAAGTCCATGTGCCGCCGGGCCACGAGGCGCACGAGAAGCTCGACGATGCCCCTGAACTTCGTCTCTTCATACCCGTAGTAGAGGGGCGGATAGGCAGCCCGGATCTGCGCCGAGTCGAGCATCGGCGAATAGAAGCCGAGCCCGCAGCCCCGGCAGACCACGATCGGCTGGGGGATGCCTTCTACCGCGAAGACGGCGGTAGAGTCGAGGCCGCCGCAGACCGTACAGCCGGGAGCGGTCAGCGTGCGCGCTCCATCCTCGGCAAGGGCCGTGATGCGCCGGCCGTGGAGCCAATCTCGCTTCGCACTGCCGTCGGCCATCTCCATAAGGGCGGCCAAGCGTGCAGTGCCGGGATCGGAACGTCAATAGAGAGGGGAGCGGCCGCAAGAGGAGCCCCGCCCTGCTCCGGCGCGGTCTCGGGATCATGCAGGGAGGCCGCGCATCTCGTGCCACAAGCCGGGTACAATGGTGGGCTTCGACGGGAGGACGAGAGAATTGCTCCAGGGTTGGCAGGACCGCACGACGCGGCGGGACGTGCTCCTCTTGTCGATCGGCACCCTGCTGTGCCTGCTGCCCTTCGTCGACAAGGCGGTTCACCTCGACGACCCGGTGTACGTATGGATCGCGCAGCAGATCCATCTGGATCCGAGCGACTTCTTCGGCTTCGAGATCAACTGGCATGGCTACATGTCCCACATCACGGAGTTCAACCGCAACCCTCCGGGTGTGAGCTATCTGCTCGCAGCAGCGGCCTGGCTCGGCGGCTGGAGCGAGGTCGCTCTTCATCTCGGCATCCTGCCCGCCGCTCTCGCCATCGTGCTCGGCACCTGGGTCCTGGCCCGCCGCTGCTGCGCCCAGCCGCTGCTGGCCGCCGCCATCGCGTGCGCGACTCCAGCCTTCGTCGTCTCGGCCACGACCCTGATGGCGGACATCCCGATGTTGGCCTGCTGGGTCTGGGCCGTGATCTTCTGGGAGCGAGGGCTGCGGCGTGGCGAGCCACTCGCGTTCCTGGCGGCGGCGCTCCTCGTGGCTCTCGCCGGATTGACCAAGTTCATCGCCGTCGCCCTGCTCCCGCTGCTACTGGCGTGGTCACTCGTGCGGGAGCGTCGCCCCCGCCTCCATCTACTCTGGCTGCTGCTACCGGTGGCGATCCTCGGGCTCTTCGAGGCCTACACCATCAGCCTCTACGGCCGCGGTGTCATCACGGACGCGGCCGGCTATGCCAGCACCACGGGCAAGCGAACCCCTCTCCCCCAGCGCCTCGTGACGGCCCTGGCATTCCTGGGCGGCACCCTGCTCACGACCGCCCTCTACCTGCCCTGGCTGGGATCCCTTCGCGGTCGTCTCGCGACCCTCCTGGCCATTCCCCTCTTCCTGGCCCTGGTGATCGGACTCGGCCAGCTCGGCTTCACCCCGATTCGTCTGCCCCTGGGAGGCATCCGCTGGGACATCGCCCTGCACGTATGCGTCTTCGCGGCGGCGGGGCTGCCCGTACTGGCGCTGGCCATCTCGGAGCTCACGCGACCCCCCGGTGATGGAATCGGCTGGATGTTGGCGGCTTGGGTGCTGGGCATCTTCTGCTTCGCAGCGCTCGTCAACTGGACGGTGAGCACGCGGGTGATCCTGCCGATGGCACCGGCCGCAGGGATCCTCGTCGTCCGCGGCCTCGACCGCGCGGGAGGCCTGGCGCTCGTGTGGCG
>CBDUYG010000720.1:0-2347 GCA_965371385.1 uncultured Myxococcales bacterium
CCCTCTCCGAAGCTCGAGTGCTCGACTCGATCCCCCACCTGGTAGGTCTGGGTCATGAGAAAGGGACGACTCGCGCGTGACGGATCGGCCTTGACGACCTCGATGCCGCGCAGTTTCCCTCGCGTCGTCGCCCTGCGCTTCGTATCCGACTTGCGGCTTGCGGTAGCGCTCGCCGCCGGATCGCGATGACGATGTCGCTTGCCACAATCGAGGCACTCCACCTTGGCGATGCGCCGGCCCTCGAGAGCGATCACTACGTGCCAGCTCTCGCCGCACTTGCCGCAGATGGATTCGACCTCGCTCCCGACGCTCATTGCCATCCCCCAATGCGACGCCCTGCGATATGTGATCGAATCTGGTTCGCAAGCGCTTGCCCCCGTGGCGGCGGGGCGCACCAGCTTAGCGGGAGACCGCTGCGGGGAGCCATCGTCTCGTCGAGATTTCCTGCGAATTCGTTCGAAGATGAACGAGGGAGCGGGCCGGCATGGCTCGTGGCTTCTCGATCCGTTGCGCCAGGCTCAGCTTGCGCCCGGATCCATCTGATCGAGCCTCGAGAGCATTTCGTCAAAGGCGTGAAGCTCGCTGGGTGAGAAGATCTGAGCGAGCGCGAGACATCCGATACCCAGCAGCCCCGCCAGCCCAGCCGACCCGATCAATGCGTCGTGCAGGAGACGTCGCCGGGAGGTGACGTCGCTGCGAGCGGTCAGTGCTCCGCCCAGGGCGACTCCCATCCCGAGCAAGCCCGCGCTTCGGCGTTTCGATTGCCGGCTTTCGGCCAGCTCCCGCCCCTCGAGGAGAAGGCGCCGCGCCGATTCGACCGCCGAGGGCCGCGGAGAAGGAAGGGGTTCGCCTCCCGGTGCGATCTCGAGCTCGGCCACCAGACCCGCGTGGTCGCTGTAGTGGAATGCCCTGCCGTCCTTCACGAGCTCCCCATCCAGGACGCGCTCGACCGAAATCGGAGTGACCGATCGGTCGACCCCGTCGCGACGGAAGACGTAGTCGATCCGGCCACTCGGCTCATCGGCGGCGCGGTATCGGTTGCCGTCGAGCACGGTGTCCTCTCTTCGATCGAGCTCGGCGGCGACATCGTGCAGCCCGCTGAGCCCGAGCAGGATGTCGTGCTCTTCGAAGGTCTCCTCGAAGTTGGTATCGCCCAGGGCGATCAACGGACGCTCCATGCGACGGAGCGCCATCGCGAGCTGCACCGTCTGGCCGACGCGATGGCCCACATACTCGTCCTCGGCGCGTTCCCGGTAGCTCGCGTGAAGGTGCGTATCGATCAGCTCGACTACACCTGCACCGTCACCGGCGGCGCCACCATCATCAGCGGCGGCGCCATCACCGGCGGCGGCGCCCGTCTCGAGCGAAACCGTGAGGAAGCCCTTGCGGCCGTAGTAGTCGGCGTGGTGGATCTTTTCGGGTAGACCGCGGAGATGATATTGCTCGAAGCGCGCATCCGAGATTGGAAATCGGGAGAGAATCAGCAGGCCGCCATCACCGCCGGGAGGGTGCCGCTGATGGGTCAGGCCGCTGCGGCGCCCCGCTTCGATCAGGCTGACTCGCGCCGACGGGTTCCACACCTCCTGAAACGCAGCCACGTCGATACCCAACGAGGGCAGGGCTTCGCCCAGTTCCTGCATGCGCCAATCGAGGTCGCGCACGATCAGCCACGGCATGGCCCAGACGTTGAGGCTCAGCACTCGAATTCGCATTCACGCCCCTGGTTGGCGAACGATCGAAACGACCTCGGTCTCCGCAGATGTACGCGGGAACCCGACCCGCGAGCAGCTCCGGATCATCCGCCCATCAACGACTTGAATAGCGGCACGAGATCCGGTCCCTTGCGCACCGATTGACCGCCATTGACGCCGATCACCTGGCCGGTGATCCAGCTCGCATCGTCGGAGAGGAGGAAGGCCACGAGGTTGCCGACGTCGTCGGGCCGCCCCACCCGCGAGATCGGCATGAGTCGCAGATACTCCTGCAGCGAGATGTCGTTGTCGGTGAGCATCGCGGCCATCGGGGTCCGGACGACACCGGGCTGGACGACGTTGACGCGAATGTCGTATTCGCCGAGCTCGTCTGCGGCACACATCGAGAGCATGTTGACGGCAGCTTTCGAAGCGCAGTAGGGACTCATCCAGCGGTGGGTCTGAGTGCCCGCGATCGAGCTGATGTTGACGATGCTCCCGCCCCCGCCCTCGCGCATCGCGCGCCCCTGGGCGCGCATCGAGCGGAAGACGCCGGTGAGGTTGGTCTGGATCGCGGCCTCGAACTGCTCGGTCGTGAGGTCGAGAATCGGCCCCGCTGCGCCGGTGCCGGCCGAGTTGACCGCGAGGTCGAGCTT
>CBDUYG010000721.1:0-2345 GCA_965371385.1 uncultured Myxococcales bacterium
CACGATCGCGAAGAGGCGGCGGCGGCCGTCGGCTGGGCGAATCGGCGCTTGAATCTGCGTCTGCAAGCCAGGAAGGGCGGCGCCCGGCGAGATCTCGACATCGACTCTTGCTCCCCGCTCGGGCCAGTGGGTACCGGACGCCCGAACGCGGCCGGCATCGTCGCGAAAGACCCAGCGCACGGGATGGACCGCGAGGGCGCGTTCGATCTCGACGCTCTCACCCGGCGCCAGGTCGGTTGCTTCGTAGTCGGAGTCCGCGGCTGCGCCGACCGGTGACGAGATCCACAGCCGACCGGGCTCGCGATGTCCGGCTGCGAGACGAAACGCGAGGATTCCGCGCTCGACCGGCTCCTGAGATGACCCCACTTGCGGGTTCGCGAGCGCGCTGCGCTCGATGTCGTCGCGGCTGAGATTGGGAAACTCGACGATCTCCGAGGCTTCGTCGTAGACGGCGAGAGCCTCGTCCACCCGCTCCCTCGCGATCAGCACACCGATCAGCCGGCGGTAGAGGGCCCAGCGCAATCGTGGGTCGGATAGCTGCTCCTGATCGACGAGCGCCGTCCGCAGGAGATCGACTTCATCCGTCTCGGGATCCTCGAGCTGGGCCACGCTGACCCGCAAGGCGTAGCGTGCACGAAGGTCGACCGGATCTGCACCCGTCCCGGCCCACTCGGAGAAGAGTCGATTCAGGCCGCGAATGTCTCCACTGAGAGCGATCGCGCGCGAGCGTTCTTCGAACCACGCGAGGAGCATCGGGTGGCCGGCGGGCGGCGGCAGCTCGCCGAGGACGCGCATGGAAGCACCCGCATCCTGGCGACCGAGGTGCGCAACGGCGAGGACGAGACGCAGGGCATAGGCCGCGGAGTCTTCATCGAGACGAGACTCCATCGATGTCAGAACGTCGGCCTCCGACTCGACCCGGCTGCGGGCGGAAAGCTCCAGCTCGAGCATGCGGACGTCGCCGGGATGGACCACGGCCGCGGCCCGGGCCAGGGTGGTGGCCTCGATCGGACGCCCGTTCGCGAGCCGCATGCGGATGACCAGCGAGGTGAGGGCTCGATGGGGCAGCCAATCCCGGGCCTCGTCCTGGAGCAGGATCCGATCAATCATGTCCGCGCAGTCCCCCGCGCGGCCACGTCCCAGGAGCGCCCAGCAGCGGCACTCGGCCGCGATCCGGCCTTGGGGATCCGACCCGGCGAGGCGCCCGGAGAGCTGGATCGCCCGATCGTATTGCTCGGCCCGGGCGGCCTCGCACACCTCGGCGACTCGCGCCTCGCGCTCGGAGGGGATCGCGGCCCGACGAATCGCTATGAAGCCACCTGCTAGCAGGCACAAAGACACCAGAAGAGCGCTGCGCCGAAGCATCACGACGCCCTCGAGCGACTCAGCTCGAGCTTCAGCTCGAGGCCCTTCCCGTTAGCCGCACCCCGCATGCGCAGACGGTCCCAGACGTAGCTCTCCGTCGCCGCGGCGGCCCCCGGATCGAGCCGCCGACGCAGGCGACGATCCGCCTCGGGCAATCGATCGAGGCGGATCACGAGTCCGCCCTCGTCGTCTAGATCGGAGTCTCCCGGCGATTCGTTCGCGGCTCGCGCAAGGGCGCGGCCAACGCTCAGCGGATTCCAGCCCACGATGAGGCTTCGATCCGTCACGACGAAGCAGGGAACGAGGTCGGGGAGGATTCGCAGATCGAAAAAGCAGTGGCCCGAGTGCTCACCGAAGCCCTGGGGCGTGCGCTGGATGGGCCAGGTCGATTCGAGCTCGCCGAGAAACTCGTCCACCGCCAGGCGAGCGGCTCCGGGCATCGAGGTATCGAGGGCGATGGCCATCGGCGGAGTCGCGCGCTCGGCGTCGGGCATGTAGATCGCGAACTCCCAGGTGCCATCGAGCACCTGACCGAAGAAGAGCTTGCTGCGGAGACGGAACATCTTGTCCGCCTGACTGCCGGGCGCGATACGGGCCGCGATGTCGAGCCCCGATTGGGGGCGCAATCGCGCGTGGACGAGGGTGTCGCGGGAGCTCAAGATGGCCGGACCGGGCGGCTCGCTCCCCGGCACGAGTAACGCAGCGAGTGACTCGGGCTCGACATTCGCCAGCTCGGCCCGCGCGACGAGCGAGCCGCGCTCGTCGCGGCTGAGGCGGCCCAGAAGGCGTCCATGGCTGCTCGGAACGCTGTCGAGCGCCAGCGCGAAGGCGACATCCGATGACCCACGGAACTCGCGAAGAGCGTCCAGGGGATCTTCGGCCGAAGCGCAGCGCAGGGACTCCGCCAGCTCCGCGAGTCCGCCCCTCTCTGCCGCTGCTTCTGCCCCTGCCCCTGCCCCTCGCTCCGACCCCGACCCCGA
>CBDUYG010000722.1:0-2344 GCA_965371385.1 uncultured Myxococcales bacterium
CCGGAGAGGGTGGTTTCGCTTCTCGCAGATCTCGCCGTCTGATTCGCGGCCCCCGCCGGCTCGTGCCAGTTTCAGCTCGGGTCGCCGGCCTCCTTTGGGTGCTCTTGATCGTCCATCCCCTTGCCATCCGGGCTGAGGACGCTGGATCGACGGCGTTGGAAGTCATGTACGCCAAGTGCGTCGAAAGCTGCGTCCGCGAGGGCTGGGGCGAGGATCTCTGCCGCCGCAATTGCGAATGTCACTCAGAGGTCATCCGCCGCGGCCTTAGTGACGAGGAGGTCGACCGGATGATCGCGATCGCGATCGAGGAAGGGGAGGGTTACGAGCGGATCCGCGCCTGGTTGCGTGAGACCGCGCTCGAGTGTCGCCGCAAGGTGATCGGGAAGACCGGGAGCAAAGCCGGGAAGACGGCCGAGTAGCAGGGGCTACCAGGTCGGGTCGCGGAGCACCGAAAGTGGCAACGCGGCAGCGCGAGAAACGGGACGAATCGAGAGTTCGAGGGGGCGAATGAGTTCCGATTCCCGTCAAAGCGACGAGCCGGTCATCTCGATCATCGGGGGGGGGCGAGTGGGGACGGCTCTCGCCGTGCTGGCCTCGCAGTGCGGTTATCGCGTCGCGGCGGTCGCAGCCCGGGATCCAGAGCACGCCGAGGAGGCCGCCGAACGGATCGGACCGGATGTTCGCGCGCTCTCTGCCGTCGAGGCCGCCGGGCTCGCGGAGCTGGTGCTGATCACCACTCCCGATGACATCATCGAGGAGGTTTGCGCGGAGCTGGCGGCATCCGGAGCATTCCGGGAGGGGGCGGTCGTGGCCCACTGCTCGGGTGCCCTCACGAGCACGGTCCTGGCTTCCGCCCGCGAATCCGCAAGCTGCCGGATCGCGTCCTTCCACCCCCTGCAGACCTTCCCCGACCTCGAGGCCGCGCTGGACAGCCTGCGCGGCAGCCACGTATTCATGGAGGGAGACGAAGAAGCGTTGGCGCTGCTCGGCCGGTTGGGGGAGCGCGTCGGCATGCGCTGCGTCGAGATCGCGACTGCGTCCAAGGTTCTCTACCACGCGGCGGCGGTGATGGCGTGCAATTATCTGTGTGCCCTGATGGACGCTTCACTCGCCCTCGAGGAGCAGGCCGGAATCCAGCGAGCCGACGCCTGGGAGGCACTCGAGCCGCTGGTCCGCGCCACCCTTGCGAACATCACACGGCTGGGCCCGGAGGCGGCTCTCACCGGGCCGATCGCGCGCGGGGATGAGGAGACGTTGGGGCACCACCTGGACGCCCTCGCAGGGCAGGATCCACGCCTCGAGGGGATGTATCGCAGCCTGGGTCTCTGGGCCTGCGAGATGGCGCAGCGCTCGAAGTCCATCGCAGAGGAGACGGCCGCGCGCCTCACCGAGAAGCTGCGCTGAGGCACTAGGCCGGGCCCGCTGCGCCTCTACAGCTGCTTCCCGACCGCCTCGACGTCGATGAATCCATCGCGTGAGAAGCCGCAGGCCTTCTCGGGCTGGAGGATCAGGATACGCGCGTAGCCCTGATCGATCGCGTCGGTGGGAAGAATGTGGGGCAGATCGACGGCCCGCTTCAGGATCGTCTGTCCCTCGACAACGCGCCCCGGAACCTGCTTTCGATTTCCGTAGCAGAGCAGGGAGGCTCCCAGCTCGATCTGGTAGTCGACGCGGTTCTGCGCCAGGGCGACTGCGCTGCGCGCATCACGGATGGCCCGCTCCTTGTCGCCCCTCACACCCACGAGCCATTTGAGCCAGAACCAATCCGGCACCATCCGATAGAAGGTGGCACTGGCGTAGTAGAGATTGCCGAGCGTGGTGTTGTAGTCGTCGTCGCGATGGGTAGGCTGGAGCGCGATGCCGCGGTCGAGCAGCCTGGCCATCGTGGCAGCGTCGCGAGCAGCGGTGATGAGTCCGCGAGTCGTCGCGAGCCGGCCCAGGGCGGCGTACTTCCAGAGCATGCACTCGGCGCACTCGTCGTCGATCTCGAGCCCGCGGCTCGCCGCCCCATCGGCCAGCACGAAGAACTCGATCCGCTCCTCCTTCTGCTCGATCGCGAGGCTCTCGGCGTGGCGCCAGTAGTTGCGCGACTGTCGCCAGTAGGGGGAGGAGGAGTTTCCGACCCGCTCCGCGATGCGCTGATAGCTGAGCCCCGCCTCCAGATAGCGATCGTTCGACTCGTGATGGAGCCCGGCGCGCCAGAGTGCGGCGATCTCGGGGACGTGGTGACCGGGGAGCCTGGCAAATTCATCGGCGGAGATGATGTCCTCGGAGAGCGTCTCGGGTAGCGACCAGCGGGGGCTCTGTGGCGCAGCGACGGTGCCGGTCTCTGCCGGCGTCGAAG
>CBDUYG010000723.1:0-2337 GCA_965371385.1 uncultured Myxococcales bacterium
GCGGCGTATTGGGAGACTCGAGACTCCGTGACCTCAGCGAGCCCGACCGAGCCGCCGCCCGGCTTCTCCACGGCGAGCACCCTGCTCTGGGCCCTCGCCTGGGCCGCCGTGATGCTGCACGGATGGGGTGACCTGATCGCCGGCCCGGCCGCAAGCTGGCTGTACGATCCGGTGAGGGCGGCTCATCGCATCGCCAATCGCGACCTCGAGCTCGCGGCTGCGGCCGAGGCGACCTCGGGCTGGCCGGAGCGGGTGCGAAGCTTGCTACATCCGAGCCTGGAGGAGAGCCTCGAAGAGTCGATCGCGATTCATCGGGATCTCGTCGCCATGCTCGAGGAAGAGGTAGAGGAAGAGAAAGAGAAAGAGGGCGGCGACGGGGAGGAAGGAGCGGGAGGAGGAGAAGAAAGAGCGGAGCCCCGATCCAGCCGACTGGCCCACCGGGCGCGCATCCAGCTCGCCATCCTGCTGGCCGAGGCTGGATCACTCGACGAGGCGGTCGAGGTTGCGGGACGCCGCGGCCACCAGCACACCTGGGCACGCGACCTGGCCGTGATCTACTCGGGCCCGCGTTCCGCCGACGAAGGCAGCACCTTCCTCTCCGGGCTCGTGATGCTCGGAATCGGGGATTGGCTGATCGAAAGCCCCACGGCGCGATTTCTCGAGGGCGGAGGTTCGACGACCGAGGCCGACTCGCTCGAGGCTTCGATCTTGGAACGCGGCACCCGCTGGATGCTCCGTGCAGAGGCCCTCCTGACGGCAAATCTGCTGCTCGTGGGGATGGGAGCTGCGGTGTTGCTGGTTCCCCTGCTGCGGCGGCGCCGGATCGAGGATCCGCGAGAAGCACCGCCGCCGCCGTGGACGCTTGCGGTCGGCGTGGGGGTGCTGATTCGGGGAGACTTCTGGGGGCGTCTCTTTCTCGTGCTCCTCGGCGGGTCGAGCCGCGAGTTCCAGAGCTCGGCGCTCGGCACGCTCCTCTTCGAATGGTCCACGCTCCTGGCCGCGATCCCGCTCTTCTGGCTCAGCTGGCACTACCTCGTTCGTCCCCTTCACCGGGAGGGGCGGAACCGGCCGGATCCCTTCGGTCTGCATCCCCGGCGCTGGGCCCATGCCTCGGTGGGCGGCGTCGCGCTGGCGGCGATCGCCGCCGAGGTGCTGGGAACGGGCATCCTCGGCTGGAGCAGCCTGCTCGTCGGCGTCGAGGGCGGATGGGCGGAAGGATTCGACGAGACCCTCGCCTTCGGCAGCCTCTCGGAGGTCCTGCTCACTTCGTTCGACTACGTCGTCATGGCGCCCATCGTCGAAGAGCTTGCCTTTCGCGGGATCCTCTACTTTTCCCTGCGGCGGCGCCTCGGACCGTGGCAGGCCGCAGCGGCGAGTGCCGCCATCTTCAGCTCGGTTCACTTCTACTCTCTTCCGGGCTTCCTCACGACATTCTGGAGCGGGGCGATCTGGGCCGTGGCGTTCGAGCGCACCCGGAGCCTCGTGCCGGGGATCGCAGCCCACGCGGTCTACAACCTTCTCTATGTCGCGAGCTGGACGTTGATCTATCGCTGAGGATTCGTTTCTGAGCCGGATGCTATGTTGAAGAGCATGCCTGAACACCTCCAACTTCACATTCAACTCCGCCACACGAAGGTCTGGAGGCGGATCGTCATCCCCTCGACCGCGTCGTTCGGAGGGCTGCACCACGACATCCAGAACGCATTCGATTGGGAAGACTCGCATCTCTACGAGTTTCGCCGGAATTCCAGGGCGCTGGCATCGTCCCCGTATTGCGAATCACTCGATGGCACTCCGCTACCCAGCGCCGAATCGGTGAAGATCGAGAGGACACTCAGAAGCAAGGGACGCAAGTGCGAATACGTATACGACTTCGGAGATGGCTGGGTTCATGACATCGAGGTCGAGGCCGTCGTCGAGCTACCCGCCGCCGGCCCGTGGCTCCTCGACGGTGAGGGCAGCGCGCCGCCCGAGGACTGCGGCGGGATTCCAGGCTATGAGCGATTGCTGGAGATCAGACGCACGGGAAAGGATCCCTGGGGCGAGGATCCCGAGGAGGTTCTCGAATGGGCGGGAGATTGGTCTCCCGATTCATTCGATCGCACGCGGCTCCCGCGGTAGCAACCGGGCCTTTTCGAGGCATGTTCAGAAATTCAAGCCAAGAATCCGTCCAAACGTCCCATGGCTCGAAGAGATTGAAAAACAGGAGATCAAGTCCTGATTTTCAAGGATGGCGATCGACCAGGAACCGCACCTCGAGGGTCACCCAATGGTCGGCGCTTCGTGGGAGGGATTCCTCCTCGCGCGCGACTCGCTTCGAAGCCAGCTTCACTTTCT
>CBDUYG010000724.1:0-2336 GCA_965371385.1 uncultured Myxococcales bacterium
CAACCCGTATGGCGATGCAGCTGGCGGATTGGACCGTCACCGAGGCGGGCTTCGGTTTCGACCTCGGCGCAGAGAAGTTCTTCGACATCAAGTGCGTGTCGGCGGGGCTCGACACGGCGGCCGTGGTGATGGTGGCGACGTGCCGGGCATTGAAAATGCATGGGGGAGTGAAGAAGTCGGAGCTCTCGAGTCCTGATGCCGAGGCAGTGAAGCGCGGACTACCGAACCTCGAGAAGCACATCGAGAGCATCCGCATCTTCGGCGAGGCGCCGGTCGTCGCGCTCAACCGCTTCGGCAGTGACAGCGACGCGGAGGTGGAGGTCGTGCGGCGGCGCTGCGAGGAGCTCAACGTGAGCTTTGCGGAGTCGGATCATCATGCGCGCGGCGGGGAGGGGGCCGAGGCGCTGGCCCGGGCCGTGATGGGTCACTCGGAGTACACCAGCCGCCCCTTCACACCTCTCTACCAGTGGACAGAGCCGATCGTCGACAAAGTCGCCGCCGTAGCGCGCAAGATGTACGGCGCGGGCGAGATCGCGTACACCAAGCGAGCGAAGCGTGACATCGCCGAAATCGAGAGGCTAGGCTACGCGGAGCTGCCCGTGTGCGTCGCGAAGATTCCGGGCTCCCTCTCGGACGATCCCAAGTTGCGCGGACGCCCGGACGGATTCGAGCTGACGGTTCGAGGTGTCCAGGTGAACGCGGGCGCGGGCTTCCTGGTCGTGCTCACGGGCGACATCATGCGAATGCCCGGACTGCCGAAGAAGCCCCTGGCCGAACAGATCGACGTACGCGATGGAGCCATCGTCGGGCTCGAGTGAGCTCGAGGTGAGAAGCGCAAAGCCCCTCCGCCGTGCCTTGGTGCACAACTCGGAGCAAGGCGAAATGCCAGGCCCAGAGTCACAGCCGTCTCGATCGCATGATCCGAGTATCTGCGTTGACGGCCCGGCTTCCTCTTCTTCGACCTCACCGCATCCCAGTTCGCGGGATAGCCGCCGGTGATCGGAATTCAGACGGCCAGGCTGGCGCTATCAGTTCTCACGCAAGGACTGTACGGGTTGCGAACTTCGATCGAAGTGCACGCGCGCCGAGCGCAACTCCAAAGTGGTTCAGATCACAGGCAAGACCGAAGCACTCCAACCTCTCCGTCGCGAACAGCGAACGCCGGAGTTCCGTGCGAAGTATCGCGAGCGAGTCAAGGTCGAACATCGGATCGGCAGGCTCATCCAACTCGGGGGTCGTCAAGCGCGTTACCTTGGCAAGAAGAAACTGGCATTCCAGATCGCCATGCTCGCGACGGTCGCCAACCTGACGCTCGCGGGCGCCCGCGGCGGGCTCGAAGCGCCCTGGCTCATCCTCCCGGCCCTCTTGCTCATGGTTGCTGCAGGCCGGGCGATTGCTCCCCCTCTGAATCTGAGCGCCAAAATCGGGAACCAGTGGGCCGCATTTGGCGCCGTCGGGCCCTCTGCGCCCGGAATCGCTATTTATCGGCCGCTCTTCCAGCCCGGATTATCCGCAAGCCCCTCTTCATCAGCACCCCGATCCGGTGATTCTCCCGGTGACGGCGATGGGGTTCCAGCCAATCCCTGCGCCCTCCACATTTCTCATGTTGCGGACTACAATCGACCGTTGGTCGACCAGGCTCGAAAAAGGGAAGTACCCAATAAATCCCGTGGCGGACCGATGTTGAGAACCGACAGGGCGATCGGTCCCCTTTTGCTCCCGGTCAGGGTCTCTTACTTTCCCCGCTGCTCCACTTCTGGTACCTGCAGCGACGAAAGGATTTTACTCATGTGCTCGCGTCAACGGATATCGCTTCTCTTGATTCTCTGCCTCTCCATCGTCCTTGGATCGGGCTGCTCGGGGAAGGAGGAAGACGCTGCGAGCAGCTCCCCGCCCCAGGCCGACGGGGCTTCGGCGCCGGCCTCCGAGACGCAGAGCGTGCCTGCTACTCCTGACGAGCCCGAGCCTCCCTTCGATCCGGAGCTCTTGATCGGCGTCTGGACGACGACTGTTGTGGACGTCGAGAACGATATGCGCCAGGAGCTGATCCAGACCTACGAGGGCGATCGATTCACGATCGACGGTGACTTCAGCTCCAGTGACCCCGCGAAGCTCACGGGCGCCTGGCGGGCCTACCAGATCACCGGGACCTGGAAGATCGAGGGCGATCAGCTGAGCGAGACCGCAGAGGCATCGAGCTTTCCCTTCTGGCGGATCGGCGTAACGGGCCATGCCAAGCTCGAAATCCTGAACGGGACCACCCTGCAGTTCGTGAGGTCGGGCAAGACGATGACCTACACCCGCCAGTGAGAGTGGGTCAGGGGACGCCGGACTTC
>CBDUYG010000725.1:0-2335 GCA_965371385.1 uncultured Myxococcales bacterium
TACTCCGGATTCGCGTAGGCGGAGACGAAGCGGTCCTTGACCATGATGGCCGTCTCGCCGCCGAGCTCGAGGTTGTAGTGGGTGCCCGTCTTCGTGCCCGTCGAGTACACCACCGCGTAACCCAGGGAGAGACCGTGGGTATAGAGCATGCGCGAGCGGCTCGGATTGCCCTGGTAGTGGCCGATGGCCACACCGCCCTGGAAGTAGTAGATGAGACGCGCGTTCCAGGCCGACAGGTCCGGGGTCGCCGGGTCCTGGGCGTTGGGCGAAAGCACGGCGACGGAGTAGATGAAGCGATTGATCGTCCCGCGCTCCCAGCGCACGATGAAGTCGACGGTATCACCGTCCATGGTAGTCGTCTCGGCCATGTCGGCGGGCCGGGGCGCCGATGGATCGTAATCCGCCCAGCTTCCTGCCTGGGTCTGGTACTTGAAGGAGACCACTCGATCGGTTGCGCAATCTGCGTCGATTGCGGGCCCGAGCTCGGCGTTGGCGCGGTGTCCGTCGCTCGCGCACAGGAAGACCTCCTGCTGGGGACCGGAGAACATCGGGCCGCTGATGGGATGGTTCGTCAACACCAGCGACGTGGACGGCCGTCCATGACCCTCGCCATTGGAGGTCACCTCCAGGAGATTCTCGCCTTCGGCCAAGCCGCTCACGACACCCTCGAGCGTGCGCTCACCGGAAACCGGGGAGAACGCGTCGGTCACGTCGTCACCGTTCAACGAGACTCGCACCTGGTGAAGCGGGACGGTGCGCGGGACGCCGATCGCGATACGGGCGTCTCCGTCGCTGATCAGATCGGGCGGGCTCGAGAGCACCATCACGTCGAAGCCCTCGTGAGAGGCACTGCTCAACGTGCTGCCCAATAAGAGCGCGGCGGCAACCAGTACGCCGAACGTTGTCATTCCGAACCAGGTCGATGCGCTTCGATGCGAGCTTCTTTGGTGAAAAATTCCTTGCACGATGTTCTCCCCTTTGCCAGATCTGGTGTCATCGATGTCCGCGATGCCAGCGGCTTACTCCGATGGCGAATCCGGGCACGCCTCGGACTCTAGTGCAGGGCAGCTCCCATGGGAAAGGACCTACATGGCGTTCAAGCAACGTTTCGCTCGCACCGCTGCGACAAAAGTGGGGGTAACCACGATACGAATCGAGAATGCAGGAGACTTGGGGCCGAGATCCTCCGAATCCCATCCCCCCGGCGGGAAACGTGCCAGTTCAGCATCAGCTCCCGCTCCGGCTGGCCCGAGCGCCCCGGCACCCGCCTGCCGATTCTCATCGTGAATTTCCCGAGCTGACCTTCGAGGCGGCTTCGGCTCGTCCCTCGCTACTCGTAGCTCGCCAACTTGTTCGACAGGAAGTCGGAGGCAGAATCGGTATCGAGCTCGAACCAGACCGGAAAGTGATCCGTGAGCTGGTTCTTGCGCCAGTAGTCCTCGAAGTACGTCTCGAGGTTCTCGAGGAGATCGAGATTCTTGCTTCCTCCGTAGACGGCCTTCATCTCCTCTTCGTAGACGGTCTCCTGACCGAGCTTGTAGACATGGTCGAAGCAATTGAAGACGCCGCCCACCTCGTCGTCGCCCGCGTCCCTGGCCACCGTGAAGTATTGATTGTCGGCGAGGAAGAATCGATCGTAGGCCTCGGTCTTCGAGGCGTTCGTGTCGACACCGATCAGGCTCTCCACCTCGCGGAATCCGGCATCGTGGATCAGCTGGACGGTGGGGTCGTCCTTGCCGGCCCCGTCATAGAAATTGAAATCGCCGGTGAGGATCAGGTTCTCGTTCCAGAGACGCTTGTCCGAAACCTTGTGCTCGATGGCGGCCAGGAGCAGCTCGACCTCGCTGCGTCGCAGCGCCAGATCGTCGTCGTCCCTTCCCGGATGTAGATGCACGTTGACCATGGCGAAGGACTTCCAGCCCGAGCTGAAGCCCGTCATGTAGGGAGTGCGCTTGAGCTGCTTGAGCGCCGAGTCCTGGGTGAGCTTCTCCCAGAGAACGATCTCTCCGGCGAGGCCCGTGAACTCCACCCGCTTCTGGTTGTAGACGTAGGCGCTGCGCTCCGAGTTGCCCGCCCGTCCCTCGGTAATGTCGTTGATGAGGTACGACCAGTCGTCGCCGAGCAGGCGCATCAGAATGTAGAGATCGGCGAGATTCGACTTCACCTCCTGGATCGCCACCAGGTCGAAGCGGCCGACGATCTCGGCCAGGTAGAAGAAGGCCTCGGGCAGGCGCTGGGTGGTGTGCCCGAACTCCTTGATGTTCCAGCTCGCTACCAACAGGTTCTGCTCGGCCTTGCGCGGGACGATCTCTTTGTCGAGTCCGGCGCGCAGTAC
>CBDUYG010000726.1:0-2330 GCA_965371385.1 uncultured Myxococcales bacterium
TCCAGCCAAAGGTCTTCATGCCGATGACGGCGATGTTCTTGATGCGATCCGTGTTGCTCCGCTCCACCTGCATGAGGTCGTAGACCGCCTGGGCGTGGGACCACGTCTCCATGTATCGGGCTGTGGTGAACATGGGCACGCCCATGTCGGGGCCGAACCAGGGAAGGCGCGTCTTCGGGTCGCAGGCGCCGAGCTCATCCGCCATGTCGCGACAGCTCCGGTGCCATGTGTCGAGAAGCTCCTGGGGTTCGAGCTCTCCGAGCAGGCTTCGGTGAAGCTCGACGGCGCTCGTGCCGGCCTTCAAGGCCTCGATCAGCTTCTGCCGCTCGCCGGCAAACGCTTCCGGCCCTTGCAGGGAGACGAGGGAGACACGGTCGAAGTAGTGGAGATGAGCGACGACGTCCCAGGGAGTCCATTGTTTGAAGAGGGTCGGACGTTTCCAATCCTCGGGATCCAGGGTAATGAGGAAGCCATAGAAGTCGTCCGCCTCGGCTTTGAGATCCAGACTCACCTGCAGCATCGCGTCCTCCTCTTCCCTCGGTCGTGTCTTCAGGTTGCGACTTCATGTTGCGCGGATTGCCCGTCGAGCCACACCCGCGCCCCGTGCACCGTGTGGCTTCGGGGACACTACCCGCCCGGCTCCGCTCGAGCCGGCGAGGTCGAGGCGACGAGACTGAGCCGAACGAACTCTCGCTCATCCAGCCGGCGGCAGCGAACGCAGCTCTTCGAGATACGACCTGCGATCCTCGCCGCTCACGAACGAGAAGTCGCAGACAATGCGGTCGATGAGGCCACCCATGCGCTCCTTGATCGCTCCAGCCACGCGGGCGGGCTCCGCCACCACCGCGAACTCCTCGAGAATATCGTCGGTGATCCGCTCTCCCATCGCGACCCACTCGCCCCGCTTCGAGAGCATGTTGAGCTCGGTCTGCAGCTCACCCCAGCCGTGCAGCTCGAGAACGCCGCGATAGGCAGGAGTTGAGCCATAGAAGGCGATCTGCCGGGTGATGACCGTGCGGGCCTCCTCCCATTCTCGCTCGTCATTGCCGGTCACGATGAAGCTCGGAAAGCAGACCTGGAAGGCGGAGCGCTGACGCCCCGAAGCGGCGAGCCCACGCTCGATGGCGGGGAGGGTCACCTCCTGCAGATAGCGTGGCGTCGTGAAGGCGTGCACGATCATTCCATCCGCGACCTCGCCCGCGACTTCCGTCATCTTCGGACCCACTGCGGCCAGGATCACGGGCGGTGCGCCGTGGGAGTTGTTGGTCGGCGTGAACATCGGCGTCATCAGCGTGTGGCTGTAGAACTCGCCCCGGAAGTCCAGCCCCTTTCCCTCGTACCAGCAGTCCCAGATCGCGTGCATCGCGAGGATGAATTCGCGCATGCGAGCAGCGGGGTGGGACCACGGCATGCTGAAGCGCTTGCTGATGTGGGGCTTGATCTGCGAGCCGAGACCGAGGATGAAGCGCCCCTGGGAGTAGGCCTGCAGGTCGTTCGCGAGGGTCGCGATCGTCATCGGGTTGCGGGAGAACGCGACCGCGATCGAAGTCATCAGCTCGATCCGCTCGCTGTGCTCGGCGGCGAGCACGAGGGGCAGGAAGGGATCACCCGCCAGCTCCGCCGTCACGAAGCCGTCGAACCCATCGGCCTCGAGACTCTGCACGCTCTCCTGGACCTTGCCGAGGTCCACGTTGAGCGCGACTCCTGCGTCGATCTTCATCTCGCCTCCTCTCGCGGCGGTGAGCCGCGATTCAGTCGTCCCCTTCTTGCGAATCCGACGACGCCCACGCGGCGGCGCGCTTCTGCAGGAAGGCCATCATGCCCTCCTTCGCCTCGTCGCTCGCAAAGAGCTCACCCGAGAGCCTCGCCGCCCAGGGAAAGGCGTCCTCCTGGCTCATGAGCGGGACCTCGTGCACCAGGCGCTTGGCGAAGCCGAGGGCGTTCGGGCCGCCCTTGCGCAGATCGTCCAGCACTTCCTCGACCGCCGCATCGAGCTGAGCGGCGGGAACGGCGCGGTTGATCAAACCGAGCTCGGCCGCGCGCGACGCCGAGAAGCGGTTGCCGCGCAGGAATGCCTCCATCGCCTCACCCCGCCGCATTTTGGGCAGACACACGACGGAGATGATGGCGGGAGCGACGCCGAGGCGAACCTCGGTGAAGCCAAACTTCGCATCTTCGGACGCGATCGAGATGTCGAGCGCGCATACGAGGCCGTTGCCTCCGCCGACGACGTGGCCGGCGATGCGTCCGATCACCGGCGTCGCCGAGGTTTGAATCTCCACCAGGAGATCTTCGAGGCCGCCCGAGGTCAGGGCCTTGCTCTTGCTCTT
>CBDUYG010000727.1:0-2322 GCA_965371385.1 uncultured Myxococcales bacterium
AGGTAGAAGACGAGCCTTCCTCGCCGGCCACCTCGGGCGCCCGTTCGCTCGACGCCCCGGACAGCGCGGGCAGGATCGCCTCCACTTCTGCGGGGACCGACACCGCCGATGCCCAGGCGGAATGGATCGCCGCGAGCTCGGCTCGCCCGGCATAGAGCGCCAGGGCGAGAGTCGCCGTGAGCAGACCGGCTCGTCTCAGCCGCTTCCAGCCGCTCGTGCGCGCCGCGAACTCCGCAAGCGGATCCGGGATGACTGGAGCGGGCTCCGGGGTTGCCGCCGCTCGAGGGCGATGAACCTTCTCGGCCTCCCGCACCTTGGCATTCCGGCCCGGTAGGGGGTCGCGGAGATCGAGGCTCGGAGCACTGATGATGGACTCTGCGGTGAGCGGACGCTGGCAGAGATCCTCTGCACGCTTGCCGCGAGCGGAGCCCCGCTTCCCGGACGAGGCGCCGAGCACGTCGGAATCGAATCCGGCCATACCGGGCCTCGACTTCGTGGAGCTTCGGCGGTAGTCGTAGCGCGATCCGAGCACGTCGAATACGAAATCAGGAGGGATATGCGACAGTCCGCCAGCCGCCGCCCGCTCCATCAGCTCGGCGCAGGCCGCGCTGAGCTTCCTCGGATTGCCGGCGCTGCAGCGGTGCAGGATCCTGGCGGCATCCTTGCTGAAGAGCGGCTCCCCGCGCCAGGCCGCCCGTCGCAGACGAGCATGAATATACGAGTGTATGCGCTCCTCGGGCAGGGATTGAAGCGTGTGGAGGTGCTCCGAATCGAGCCAGGCAAAGAGCAGCGGGCTCTCACTCATACGACCCGCGCGCACGAGATCCGCAAAGAGGATCACCCGCACCAGGGGCTCGTGGTCGTCCCCGAGCAGCTGGGAGAGAACACAGATCCGGTCGAGGGCCTTCGGCGAGATCTGCTCCGCATCATCGATCGCGAGCACGAGCCTGCGACCTCGTGCACGAGCAGCGAGCAGACTCGATCGCGAAACGACGCCGCCGTCGAGCTCGAACTCACGCACGATCGTATCGATCACCTCATCCCAGGGCCGGCTGAAGTCGCGCAAGAGCGCGACCTGGAACTCGTCCTGAAGCAGGCGAGGCAGCGCTCGAAACAGGCTCGTCTTGCCGATCCCGGCTTCGCCGTCGATGCACACGACCTCGGCCCCGCTACAGACGCTCTTCTCGATTTCCTGGGTGATTTCTCGCAGGGGTTCGGTCAAGAGTACCGAGCCGATGTCACCGCACGTCGGGAAGGGGAACCCGGACAGGCCATAGAATTCTTCGACGAAGTTCACCATCGCATGCTCTCCTCTGTCCTCTCGAGGCCTGACTCGCACAGGGCGGGGCCGCTTTGCACGATTCGCTGCGCAGCAGCTGACACGTAGAATTTGCAAGACCGGGGCCATCCGCGAACGCTCTCGTATCGTGCTGATCTAATTGAGTTTCTTGATTTCTCGAGGCAATCACCCCGGAAGCGGTGCGGCAGTTCACATGGGGATCGTGGGAAGCTGACTACTCGCTGTGAAATTTCTGGCACAGCTACCGCCCGTCGAAGCGAGTGCGGCGCGTGCTCGGGGCGGGGGTCTGCGGGTGTGGCCCTGGACATCGAATGCCCAGCAATCGGGCAGCCCGTGACCAGACTCTGGGCAAGTGCCGACGAAGCGGACCTCGACCCTCTTCTCTACTGAGCAGGTTCGCTCTCAGCTGTGCAGATACTGGAACAGTTCTTGCTTTGCTCGACCGGAAGATCAGACAGCCACGATTCAACTCGATGCGGATCGCACTCCGGTGTCGAGAGGAGGAGAGAACTCTTGTTCAAGAAAGCTCGACTGACCTCTGCGGTGCTGCTCGGCCTTGCGATGTCCCTGGTAGCCAACACGGCGCTCGCGGAGGACACCCTCGATTCGGGGGATACCGCGTTCATGCTCATCTGCTCGGTCCTGGTGCTGCTCATGACCCTGCCGGGCCTCGCCCTCTTCTATGGAGGGCTCGTCCGCACCAAGAACCTTCTCTCCATCCTGATGCAGTGCCTCGTCTCCGCCGGGCTGATCGGATTGCTCTGGGTGGTCGCGGGGTACTCCCTGGCCTTCGGAGAGGGCAACAAATTCATCGGCGACTTCAGCATGGTCATGCTGAACGGCATTACCCCCGACTCCATCTCCGGCAGCATTCCGACCTACGTGTTCGTCATGTTCCAGGGGATGTTCGCCATCATCACCCCGGCCCTCATGCTCGGCGCCTTTGCCGAGCGCATCCGCTTCAGCGTCTACGTGGCGTTCATCACGATCTGGGTCTTCCTCGTCTACATCCCCCTGGCCCA
>CBDUYG010000728.1:0-2320 GCA_965371385.1 uncultured Myxococcales bacterium
TTTCCGCTCGATGCGAGACCGCCAGATGGGAACGAGAGCGATGAGCAGGCCAAAGAGGAAGGGAAAGAGGTAGGAGCTGTGGCGGGTGCCGCCGAGGGGCAGCTTGCCCATGAACATGAAGACGTATGCCATCGCGATGGGAAGCGTGAGGATGCCGAGCTGCCACCCCAGCCGGCGAATGGCCAGGAGCGGGATCGCTACGAGAGAGAGCAGAAAGAAGGGGTCGGCGAGCGGACCGGGAACCAGATAGTCCCAGACGCCTCGCAGGGGTTCCAGCCCGCGCGCGACATCGATCGCCAGGTGATCCCGCAGCATGTACTCATGCAGCTTTCCGAGTCCCGCCGGGATCCGGCGGATGTGTCCGAAGTAGAGACCGGCCAGGAGTAGTCCACCGGGAATCTGATATCCCAGAGCACGCATCCACCACGCCGGGTCACGACGGATGCGGACGAAGTGGAGCAGCCCCGTCAGGTTCGCTCCAATCCAGATCGAAACGAAGGAGTAGTGCCAGCTGACGGCCAGGGGCATGCAGATCGCGAAGCCGAGGTAGTGGCGCCAATCCTCGTCCTTCAGGAAGCGGGCAAGGAAGTAGAGCCCGGTGACGAAGAGGGCGAAGCCGGGTGAATAGTTGCGACAGGTTCGCGCGAGGTCGACCATCGCGGGAGAGAGACAAACGAGAAGCGCCAGCGCGAGTCCGGCGGTGCTGCGAAACATCTCCCTGCCGAATCGATACGAAATCCAGATGAGATAGGTTCCCGACAGAACCGCGGGCAGACGAAGCAGGAAGGGATGCCAGGAGATCTTCATCAGCCAGTGCAGCATGATGAAGTTGCCCGGCGGATGAGGGGAGGCCATGACCTCGAAGCGCAATAGATCCGCCAGGGTCTCGAAGGAAGCCACCCACACGAATTGCGATTCGTCGGGGCTGAGCCCGGCCTCGCCAATGCGGGCGATCCGCAGGATGAAGCCAAAACATACGAGGGCCCAGACCGTCCGTGAGGCCAGGCGCTCGTCGTCCGGGCTCGTTCGCCCTCTCAGGAATCGTCGCGCGAAGGCGCTCATCTCCTTTCGCTTGTACCAGGCGTAGGCGAATCCGAGGCCATTCACGAGGATGAGGGGCCATTTCAAGCTCGTGAGATCGAGCCCTCCGCCGTCTCCCAGAACGAAGCCATCACTGAGTATGGGGACGAACATGAGGCCGAGGCTGAACAACAGGGCGCCTTGCAAGAGGCGGTCGGTCCGCGAGTTCATGAGCGTCCTCCGAGAGAGTCTGCGCCCAACTCGACTTGCATGCTGACCGGCGGAATCTCACTGGGACCGGGAAGGGAACTCCCCATCCTCACGACTCCGCGACCTCGACGCCCTCACCCTGATGCCAGCCCTCGGGTCTCTGTGCGACGACACGTGCCGGCACGCCGACAACGGTGCAGTTCGCGGCCAGCGCCGAGATCACGACCGTCCCGGCGCCAGTGATCGACCATTCGCCGATGCTCGTCCGGTTGGAGAAGACGCTGCCCGTGCCCAGCTGGCAGCCATCTCCGACTCGGACGTTGCCCGACAGGCGCACCCCGGGCGCCAGGGAGACGAATTCTCCGAGGACGCAGTCGTGGGATACGCTGCTCGCGACGTTGATGTGAGTGTGGGGTCCGACCTCGATGTCGCTCGTCAGCACCGCGCCCGCACTCACGATCACGCCTTCGCCGAGCTCGACCGCCTCTCCGATCCAGGCGGACGGATGAATCAAGGTGCTGAAGCGAGCTCCGAGGTCCCGAAGCCTCCCGACCAGGTGGCGGCGTGCCGAAGACGCTCCGATGGCTGCGGCTACTTCGACGTCTTCGCGCCTCTCGGAGATCCACTCGAGGCCGCCGAGCACGGGGTGCCCGCGAAGGCGGCCATCGGGCGGTGCGTACTGCGGATCGACGATGAAGCCCAGGACGTCATAGCGGTCCTCCACCTCGTTGATCGCGGCGATCAGGTCGAGCTGCTCGCGTGCGTGACCGCCGGCGCCGAGGATCGCGACCTTCTGGCGGGAGGGCAGGCTCCGGGTCATCGGGAGCCCTCAGCCAGTGAGGAGCCCTCAGCCGATAAAGAGCCCTCAGCCGATAAAGAGCCCTCAGCCAATGAACAGCCCTCTGCCCATGAGAAGCCCTCAGCCAATGAAAAGGCCTCGACAGGGCAGGGCGTGGATCGGCCAGTGGTCATGAGTCTCCGCTGCCATTCGGTACCGACGTGGTGGTGGAGTCGTCCAGAACCGACTCGATCACATAGTTGGGGCGTCTCCGGGTCTCGTCGAAATTCCTCCAGAGATACTCACCGAGCA
>CBDUYG010000729.1:0-2309 GCA_965371385.1 uncultured Myxococcales bacterium
GTCTGGAGACGCTTGCCGAGAGTATCGAGGGCGCCCGGCAGTGAGCTCTCCTCCATCATCTCGGACATCGCCACGGCCGCATCGGCGGCACCTTCGGTCGAGTAGAGGGCATCGATGTTGGCGGCGAGCTCCTCGTACTCGGGCATCAGGGATTTCTTGCCCTTGCTCGACGCGTAGCTGCGCACCGCCGCCGCGTCTCCCGCATCCGGCAGGCCGTGGATCTTGGCCCGCAGATTCTGGAAGCCCTTGTCCTTGTCGGCGATCGTCTTCGCCTGCCCGCGCACCAGCGCCGCCGAGTTCTCATTGCCCTGGAGCGGAAGCAGTCGCACGGTCTCGCGATAGAGCATGAAGCGTGGCGTCGTTCGCCAGGTAGGGTCACCCCACAGTCCGAGCACCAACGCACGAGCGCCGGCTTCATCGTCCTCGCTCTGGAAGGCGCCGCGATACGAGCGCGCCCCGCGGAAGATCCATCCGTCATCCCAGCTGATCATGAAGCGCTCGAGCAGGAGCTGCTTGAGATTGTCGAGCTGGGCGTTCCTGCCAATGAAGTCCGCCGGCTTCAGATCGGCGAGGACGTTCGCGATGTAGTAGCCGCTGGCCCGCACCTTCTTCGCCCGGGCGTTCAGCTCACCGTGCTGCATGCCCCCACCGTGCTTCGCACACGCGTAGGCTTTGGGGGGCTGGATCGATCCGTCCTTGCAGAACCAACGAATCCGTTCGAAGGGGCCCTTGGGAGAGACCTTCCACTCCTCGACCCACTCGGCGTACTTCGCGGCATCGGGCGAAGCCTTGCGCGAAGAATCACTCGATGCGATCGCCGTCCCCGCCAGGAGGCCAACCGATAGGAGCACCAGCCCGAGTGAGCGAAAGCACGAGTTGCGAAACCGACTATTCATGAGACCACCCCGCCGCCCTCTGCGCTTCGAAGACGCTGAATTGTTGAGTCTGGTTGAACATGACCGTTGGAGTCCATCCCTTGATTTCCGAGAAGAGTGTCATGTCCCTGACCATCGCACGTGTCGCATCCAGAACCCAGGGGTCGTCCGGCTTCTCGAACCAGAGCGTCACCATGTGGTTCGCGCGATCGCTGTCACGTCGTACGATCGCTCGAAAGACCGTGTTCGGATCGAAGCCGAAGCTCCCCAGCAGTTCGTAGCTCATCAGGTCCAGGCCGTCACAATCATCGCCGTTCTTCTCGAGCAGCTCCCGATAGGTCGGCCAGTGATCCCCGTCGAAGTCCTTGTTGTCCTCGGGCTTGTAGTGCCAGAAGGCCTGACGCTGAGACCAGGTATTGATCCGCTTGGCGATCACGCGCTGCTCGTCGCTCGCGAACTCTGCGATCTTCATCGAGAGAGGAATCTCCTTCCCCTCCGGCAGAGGTGCATCGGACTCGAGGAGCAGATGGCCGGGAGAAGCGGTGCGATCGATCCGAGACTGGTTCTGCCAGGCCTCGACCTTCTCCTGCCAGACGTCGGATTCGGGGTCCATCTCCCCGAAGAAGACGTAGCTACTGCGATCGCCAAATGACGTTGCGCAGGAGAAGGAGGTCAGGGCAGTGATCGCGAGGAGCAGGGCGCCCGAAGCCTTCCCTCGGCCGGCGAGCGAAGAGATGGGGGGAGGATTCATGGGGAGGACACTCGAGGGGATGAACTCTGCATGAGAGCAGGAGGATGCTGCCGGAGTCCAAACGACGAACACCCTCGAGCAGAGGGAACGAAGATCCCCACTACCCGAGGGTGCCAGTACTGATAGACGACCGGCACGCGGGTCGTCTTCGCCGTCAGAACTCTTTCTACTTGAACTCGATTCGAAGCGCTTCCGCACCGAGGGCCAGCTGGGCACCCGTCGTGTCGGACCGCAGGGTGATCACGACACCCTTCTCGTTTCGCATCGTCACGACACTGGCGCCGGCACCGGCCGCCGCTCCCGCCTCGACCGCGACATAGGTCCCGGCCAGATCAGCGGCATTCTCGAGGTTCTGGACGTCGCCCAGCGCGTCCATCGACACGTAGCCGACCTCACCAAGGCTCAGGCCCTTGATCGAGAAGGCATGGTGCTCGCCCTCGACGCTCAGCGTCCCCTGGCCCCAGGAGATTCCGACACCCAGTCCGAGTGAAGTGCTCTCCATCTGAACGGTCGCCGGCATCGGCGCCGTCACGGGCTTCTCAGCAGGGACGACGATCGGCTCCCCACCGACATCGTCTGCCCATGCCATCGATGCCGGTACCAGGGTGATGGCGATTCCAATTGCGATGATTCTTCCAATCACGTCGCACTCCTTTTGATTGCTGCTGATTGCTGCGCTCATT
>CBDUYG010000730.1:0-2309 GCA_965371385.1 uncultured Myxococcales bacterium
CCGTCTCGAGCTTCTTGACCATCCGCGGGGTGAAGCCCCGATTGATCAGGCTGCGTAGATTGCCGTGCCGGGGCTCCGGCTCGTCGAGCAAGCCGATCTTCGGGCCGCTGCTCCGGCGTACCCCCTGGCTCGACGTGAACTGCGGCTGGTTCTTCGAGATTGCGGAGACATCCTCGTAGCGGGTGATGACGAAGAGGTTGGTCTTCTCGCTCCAATAGATCGGATCGTGTTCCCGCAGCCACCGGGTTCTCTCGCTCATCTTCGAGTCCCAGTTCGGGGAGCTCATGAAATCGATGTCTTCGAAGCTCATCTTCCATCTCCTGCGGAAAGCCCGGGATGCCTCCCGGATCTCGATCTGCATTGGCCTGAATTGGCGGCACCGGCGGGTGGCCGACGGGCTCCCGCCAGGTAGGGCCCTATCGGATTGCCGGGCTGCGGCGGAAGCCGGGCCGGGTATCGGTCAATTCTCGCCTCCATGCGGCAGGGTTGCAATGGCGAGTGGTGAATCTCTCGCGGTGCGCAGGAGAGGCCTCGAAGGCCCCGGAATCACGCCCGCCCGGGCGATCCGCTCCCAACCCCGCTGCGCTACGTTGAGTCTCGGCCTGGAAGCATCGAGGAGAATCGACGTGGTCGACGAAGCCGTGGAGCTGAAGAAAGAACGCGCTCCCTTCTTGTGGCTGCTCCTCGCCCAGCTCTTCTTCATCTTCAGCACCCCCTTCGCCGCGGATCGGGGCTCGGGGCAGATCTTCCTTTACGGAGGCGTGTTCGGGATCGCCATCGCCGGGGTTTACGCGGCCCGAGCCCGGCGCAGTTTTTTCTTTGCTTCCCTGGCGCTCCTGGTCCCCACGGCCGGCGCCTGGCTGGGTCCGGATGTTCTGCCCGGACATGTGGACGACTTCCTCCGTCTCCTGTCCGCGGCTCTCTGCTACACCCTCAGCGCGGTCGTCGTGGCTAGGGCCATCGCCGCCCACCGTCGAGTCACGTCCGATACCCTCCTGGGCGCGATCAACGTCTATCTCCTCATCGCCTTCGCCTTCATGATGTTGCACGCCCTCATGATCGTGGCCTCGCCAGGCGCCTATACCCTGGGCGGCACTTCCCTGCACGAGCGACTCATCGAAACGCCGGATTCCTACGGCTTCGCGACCCTCATCTACTTCAGTCTCACCACGATGACGACGCTCGGCTACGGAGATATCGTTCCGGTCGATCCGATGGCGCGGCTCCTGACCAGCGCGGAGGCGGTCGTGGGGCAGCTCTTCGTGGCCATCATCATCGCCCGGATCGTGAGCCTCGAGGTGAGCCAGCGAATGAGGGGCTCCTGACCGGAGGCGGAAGCCACTCTCCCCGATTCCCGGCTGACCTGCCAACAAAGGCTTACCCCGAAGTCTCGCCGCTCAGGGCGAGTTCAGCGATGCCACCAGAAAGAGGCTCAGCGCCGGCCAGTAGGTGATGAGCAGGACGCAGGCGAGAAGCAGCACGAAGAAGGGCACGGTCGCGCGGTAGACCTCCACCACGCTCTTGTCGAAGCGATAGCTCGCGATGAAGAGGTTCATCCCGACTGGGGGCGTGATGTAGCCGATCTGCATGTTGGCAAGGAAGATGATTCCCAGGTGAATCGGATCGACTCCGTAGCCGATCGCGATCGGCAGGATGATCGGGACGACGATCACGAGGGCCGAGAAGATGTCGAGCATCATCCCGAGCACGAGCAGGAAGACGTTCAGGATGATCAGGAAGGTGAGCTTGCTGTCGATGTGCTCGCGCACGACGTCGAAGAGGCGGGTGGGAACCTCGGTGTCGATCACGTAATTGGTCGACGCCAGGGAGACCCCGAGGATCACGATGATCGCTCCCACGAGCACCATCGACTCGCGCATCACCTCGGGTAGCTTGCGGAGGGGAATCTCGCGTTGGATTACCACCTCGACGATCAGCACATAGAGGGCCGTTACGGCGGCGGCCTCGGAGAGCGCGAAGACGCCGCCGTAGATGCCGCCGAGTACGACGAAGGGCAGGGGTAGCTCCCAGATCGATTCGCGCAGCGCCGCGCGTGCCTCTTTCCATGAGAACTGCTCGTGCGCGTCGTGCTGGGGCTCCCGTTTCCAGACCGAGTAGGCGGAGAGTACGACGACCATGAGCAGCCCGGGCAGCAAGCCGGCGGCGAAGAGGTCGTCGATCCGCACGGGCTGATCGAGGCCGAGCTGCTGGGCCACGACGCCGTAGAGGATCAGCGGAAGGGCGGGCGCGAAGAGCAGCCCGAGGCTTCCCGAGGTGGTCACGAGGCCGAGGCTGAAACGCTCGGGATA
>CBDUYG010000731.1:0-2304 GCA_965371385.1 uncultured Myxococcales bacterium
CCCAGCTTCTTCGGTACCACGGACCATGCCGTGGCAGGTTTCGACTTCCGTCATACGACCCATACGATACGCCTCTCGACTCCTTCGCGCACCCACATCTTCATTCGCTCGACCACTTGAAGATTCGAGCCGGGGCACATCTGCGACGCCCGGAGTTCATCATGACAGATCGGCAATTCAGCGGCAGAACTGTTGCGGGATGCTTCCCGGGAATCTTGCCAGGATTCAAAGTTTTTCAGCGAATGAAAAACGGACGTGGGTTGCCCCTGGAGCGAGTCGAAATGCCACGACCCTTTGTCTACCGGCGCTCGCCGTCATCCCTCGTGAGTGAATCTTCGAACCCGCTCGAGCTCGCCGATCTGCAGCGAGTACTCCGCGTAGTAGCGCTCGCGACCGAGGGCCTGGGCGCGCAGGTGATCGGGTTGCTTTCGCCAGGCGTCGACGTGCTCGAGCAATTCGAACTCGATGAGGGAGACCCGCTCGCCGTCGTCGGCAATGAAGGACTTGTAGGAAACGAAGCCCGGCATCCCGCGCGCGAGCTCGAGGATCTTCGGGACCAGCTCTTGGAACTCTTCGTTGAACTCGGGGCGAAGTCGCGAGCGAAAGATGACCTGAACCACGGTAGGGGCCTCCGAATCGATCTAGACGCGAGTCTATCCCAGCGTCGGTCGGGGCCGCTCCTCTCCGTTCAGCGACCGGTTCGCCCGAACTCAAGACTCCAGGCAGATCCGGGATCCACTCGCTAGCCTCTCGCGCGAAACGATCGAAGGTGAAACATGCAGCTCGACACGGCCGTGACCCGTCGCCTGCGCGACGCACTCCTGAGCGCCGCCGAGGATTCAGCCTCGGGAGCCCTCGAAGACCCCGATGCCCTCACTCCCGAGCAGCACGCGGCCCTCGACCGGATCCTACCGATCATCGAAACCCTTTATCTGATGATGGTGGCGGATAGCGACGCCGCGGCGACGGAGCGCGAGGCCGTCACCGGTGCCCTCGTCGCTCTGAGTGATGGCGTCCTGGGAGGCTCGCTCGTCCACTGGCTCCTCGAACGCTTCGAGCGGGCCCTTGCCGAGCAGGGGCGCGAGGAGAGGTTGCAACAGATCGGGGGGCAGCTATCCGCCGATCGCGATGACGCCGAGGCGGCCTTTACGCTGGCGGCCGCGGTGGCGATGGCGGATGGCCGGGTCGATGCCAGGGAGAATCAACTCGTGAACGAGCTCGGGGAGTGGCTCGGCATCTCGCCAAAGCGGGCGGCGCTGATCCTGGCTGAAGCCGCCGAAGGCTGAAGCGCCGCGATCCTCAATCGCTCGAGTGGAACACCTCGCGCAGGCTGATCGATTCCGCTCCCACGTCGAGCGCCACATGATGCCGCAGCGTCTCTTTCTCCTTGGGAAAGATGCGCGGAACCCGGGCGGCGTTCACGTAGTGGATCCCGTTCTTCTCCAGTCTCCACGGTCGCTCCGTGCCCTGCTTCGTTCGCAGATGCATATGCCCGCCCAGCACGGCGATCGCCTGCTTCCCCTGGGCGATCGCATGATCGATCGCCACCTCGAGATCCGGGTCTCCCCAATCCCCCTCCTCGCGCTTGAAATCGCAGCCCCAGATGTCCCCGGCTCGATCGCCGAGCCCGGTCGGCCCGTTGTGGGCGAAGAAGATGATGCGGCTGCTCGTCGCGGAGTCGACCAGCGAGATGAGCTTCTCGGCCGACTCCTCCAGGCTGCGGATTCCGTAGGCTCGCTCGAGATGGGGGACGAAGGAGAGCGAGGGGCCACCCATCGGATGCGGCCGACAGGCGATGATGTCGAAGGCCGTGTTCCCATGTGAGATCGAGTGGAGGCTGTAGCCGACCATCTGAACCTCGCCCAGGGCGGTGGCGAGGGAGCGGCTGCGGCGCTGCTGTCCGACCGAGAGCAGCCGGATGAGCCCCTTCTGGTGCAGGAACTCCGCTGCGAGCTGGGCGAGGTGGATTGCGTCGTTGTTGCCCGGCATGACCAGCGCGGGGAGGGAGAGCCGCGCGATCGAACGTGCGACGGCGAGGTCGCTGCGCAGGGTGCCGCCGCCGAGATCGCCGACGAAGAGGAGCAGGTCGTAGTCCGAGTCGTTGAAGTATTGGACATCCTGGTCGTCCCAGCTGCCGTGGATGTCGCCGATGACGGCGATCCGGCAGACCTCCGCCGACTCGACCCGCGGGCTCATGTGGCCTCCATCCCTGCTGCGGCGCTGATCGGCCCCCCGGGAGAGTGCAATCTAGAACGTCATCCGAAAGCCGAGGGCGACCGAGTTCTCGAGGAAGCCGCTCCAGAC
>CBDUYG010000732.1:0-2291 GCA_965371385.1 uncultured Myxococcales bacterium
CGCTTTTGCCCTTTCGGCTGAAGGGACGATTCTTCTTGTCGCCACGATCCTTGTCGCCGCGAGCGGGCCTGGGTCTCGCGGCGGGCTTTACTTCGGGAGGGGCCAGGGCAGGCTCACCCCGGGCGAGGCGGAGGGCGGCGGCCGCGATTCGCTCTCTCGAATGTTCGCCTTCCGATTCCATTTCAGCGATCACGCGCAGGTAGTCCTCGAGCCCTTCCGAGGCCAGGATTGCTCGCAGCTCCGTTTTCAAGACGTTGGCACGATGACGTGCCAGCTCGTCCCGGGTCGGAAGTCTCATCTCCGCGATCCGCTGGCCGGTGGCCTTCTCGATGCGTTTGAGCATCCAGCGCTCGCGAGGCGCGACGAAGAGGATCGCCTTGCCCTGGCTACCCGCTCGGCCGGTCCGGCCGATGCGATGCACGTAGGATTCGACCTCGCCGGGAATGTCGTAGTTGATCACGTGACTCACGCGTTCGATGTCGAGCCCGCGAGCCGCCACATCGGTCGCCACGATGAGCCGGATGGCGCCGCTCTTGAGTCGGCGGACCACCTGCTCCCGTGCGGGTTGACTGAGATCGCCGTGCAGGGGCTCGACGCAGGTTCCACGCTCATTGAGAGCCGAGGCAAGTTCGGCGCAGCCGGCCTTCGTCCTGGCGAAGATGATTCCGGCCTCGATGTTCTCCGTCTCGACGATGCGTCGCAGGGCATCGAGCTTGTTCACGTGGGAGACCGGCCAGAAGACCTGCTTGATCTGGGACGGCAGGGTACGCTGATCGGCAGCGATCGAGATGCGTGTGGCGTCCGTGGTGTAGCGCTCCGCGATCCGCCGGATCTCTCCGGACAGGGTCGCCGAGAAGAGGGCGGTCTGTCGCTGCTTGGGGGTGTGGCCCAGGATCCACTCGACGTCGTCGATGAAACCCATGCGCAGCATTTCGTCGGCCTCGTCGAGCACCAGGGTCCGCAGAGCGTCGATTCGAAGGGTGCCGCGACGCATGTGGTCCATCACGCGCCCCGGCGTTCCGACGACGATCTGGGCTCCCTTGGCGATCTTGCGAGCCTGGGGTGGGAAGGGCTGGCCGCCGTAGATCGGCGCGACCCGGATGCGCTCGAAGCCCTTCGAGTAGGTGTGGATCGCCTCGCTCACCTGCAGCGCGAGCTCGCGGGTCGGCGTCAGGATGAGCGCCTGGACGGCTGCGCGCTTGGGGTCGATTCGCTCGAGCAGGGGCAGGGCAAAGGCCGCGGTCTTGCCCGTTCCGGTCTGGGCCTGGGCGACCACGTCCCGGCCGGCCAGCAAGGGCGCGATCGTCTGGAGCTGGATCGGGGTCGGCTCTTGATAGCCGAGATCGCTCAGGGTCTTCAGCGTGGCGGGACGAAGCCCGAGGTCTGCGAAGCTCGAGGGCTCTTCGATGATTGGCGTGCTTTTTTCGGACAAGGGTCGCTCCGCGTGGTGGTCGGATTCACCGCTTCGGTTCAGGCGAGGCGGAAGGGGTAGAATCGTGGACTTGTTGGGGTTCTCGAGAGTTCTTGGGGGTGGTGGCGCGCGATTCAGCAGGCTGGATCTGGACGTTCCGGCGCGTCACCCCGGCCAGGCGGCGTGATCTTAGCTCTCTTCCTCAGAATTGCACCTGATCGGGTTGAAATACCCCCATATCAAGGCTGGTCCCGAAGCCCCGCCTGCACGAGCTTCTCGAGGTTCGCCAGAAAGCGCGATCGATCCCGGCCTGAGAAGGGTGGAGGCCCGCCGACGTCGTCGCCGATCTCACGCAGCTGACTCTTCAGCTCTCGGGTCGCGAGCGCTCCCCCGATCGAATCCTCGTCGAAGGGGTGGCCATTGGTTCCGAGTGCGCGGGCCCCGGCCTCGAGACAACGGGCGGCGAGGGGGATGTCGGCCGTCACGACCACATCCGAAGGCCGGATGTGCTCGGCGATCCAGTCGTCGGCCACGTCCGGACCCTGCTCGACCAGGACCAGCTCGACCGGTGCGCCCGGCGGCGTTCGCATCTTCATGTTGCTCACGAGGTAGACGTAGAGGCCGTGGCGGGCCGCTACATCGTAGACCTGCTCCTTCACCGGGCAGGCGTCGGCGTCCACGTAGATGTCGATCAAGCAGCTCTCCTCCGGCGGGCAGCCTAGCCCGAATTATTAGTGAGCACTCTTGCCGCCCTCTCTTCGAGCTTCACGAATAATCCGGGCTTGCAGGCTAGCATCGCGACCCCGCGATACTGCACCTCGGCGTCGCCCGCCTCACTTGCTTTCGCTGCGTCGTGGAGCTGCGCCGGGTCTGAGGCTAG
>CBDUYG010000733.1:0-2282 GCA_965371385.1 uncultured Myxococcales bacterium
CTCGGCCGATAGACCGGCACAAAGATCACTTCGGGGCTCGTCGACTCGATCACAATGATCTGCTGCGCGGTCTCGGCCTCCGTCTCCTTGGTGACCAGGATATTGTCGTTCGATTCCAGATTGCCGGCCTGGTCCGCCTTGGATCGGAAATCCTGGATGGCGTCCATGACGCCTTCTGGCTGGCTCGTCACCGCCTCACCGAGCCCCCACGTCCAGTTGAGGTCGTCGTTCATCAGATTGACGACGTCGGGATAGTTGAGGAGCCCGATGATGCTCGTGTCCCACTCCTCGTCGGGCTCGAGCTCCGGGAAAGAGGCGTGCTGCTCCAGGAAGCGGGCGGCCTGGACGATCTGGATCGGCCAGGTGGATGCGGGCAGAACGATGGCCAGCAACTCGTCGGGGTACAGCGCGATCGGGCCCACCAGCTCCATGAGCCCGGAGTCGGCGAGCTCGTCGCTCGAGGCAGAAGGCTCCGAGGGCGCCTCTGCTGCTCCGGCCGCGACGACGTAGCCGAACTTCCCCAAACACCATGGAAGTAATCATGACCGCGTAGAGCAGCGACGCTGCAATGCTGGTCAGCGCGGCCTGTAATCCACGTATTGAGGGCATGACGATCTCCTGAGGGACCGACGAAACACGACTCCGGAGACGCCCTTTACTGGGGCACTCCCGGAATTGCAGTAGGATAACATCTCAGAAGTGGGAATACTCGACCTCGGGCCATTTTGAATTCGAGTTCCCCTCCTTGTATTGAATTTCCGCCTGGCCCTCGACCGATCCGATGAGCGCTCCACTGCCCCATCGTGCGGTGCGAGGAGATGACTGGAACATGGCCCTCTTTCCGATCGCGGGGGGCGCCACGGTGGTAGAATCCGACGATTGGGATGGGGAAGGGTCGAGTCGGATCCGATCTCGATTCGCTGGATGGATCTGGGCGCGGCTGACGATCCAGATCGAGCTCGAGGAGGCGACACGGTGCGAAATCACGAAGTGAGGCGATTCTTGTTGATTGTCGCAGCAGGCGCTGCTCTGTCGCTGGCCGGATGCGCGACGAAGCCCGAGACGCTGGAGGTCGAGGTGACGCCCGTCGCCGAAGCTGATCGCAAGTCGTGGGACGCGGAGGAGATGACGAGGCTGACCGGCGAGCTGGCCACGGCCATCCGAGACGTACGTGCGGCCTGGCGCCGAGAGCCCGCCTTTCGCGATTCCAGCAATCCCAACCAGCGCAGTGCCCTCCGGCTGGACCAGTCCCTGCGCGATCTCGACCAGCGGACGCGTCAGCTTCACACCCGCGTCAAAGGGGGTGCGGGCCACGATGAGACCCTCAACATTGTTCGCAACATCCGCGTGCTGCTGAACGACATCGATGTCGAGGGTCGCCGGGTCATGACGAGCCAGTGGATGGACGACCGGGTGCGTCCTGCCATGGTGCTCATCAATGAGATTGCGGCGTATTACGGAAGCGACGCCCTCTTCGATCCCGAGACGATGCAGCGCATCGATCGCCCGGGTCGCACGCAGTAGCGGAGATGTTCAGCAGTTGCCGAGAACGATGATCCGTTTCAGGCGGCGAATCTGGATTGCCACTGTGCTGTTCGCGCTTGTCGCGCTGGTGCTCTGGGCGTTCTTCCAGACCTCGACCCGCAAGGCGCTGGAGCGTGCCGAGGCGTTTCAGTTCCGGCGGATGCTGGTGACGAAGCAGGCCGAGCAAGGCGTCTTCCGGTTCTTCTACGTCACCAATCGCCTTGCGGAACAACAGGAGGGACCGGTCGAGGAACGCTTCGGGAACGAAAGGAAGGCAGGTCTCACATTCGGTCTCTTCGACACCAGCATCGAGCCCTCGCTGGGGATCGGAATGCTGATCAACCCCACCGATTGGTTCCAGAACGAGGAAATCCAGCTCCGCGACGTCAGGACGCTGCAGCGGGCCGCGTTCATCGAGCGACTGCGAAAGCAGGTCGGCGAGTCTCCCTACCGATCGCTGCTCATCAATGTGAACGGGTTCAGGGAGCGCTTTCCCTCGGCCTTGCGCAAGACCGCGTTCCTGGCCCACGTGCTGGACATCAATTCGCCCCTGCTGGTCTTCGACTGGCCTGGGGATCAGGGTTCGACGCCACGGGGTTACCGACACGCACAAGAGGTAGCGCGGGAATCCGGGGAAGAGCTTGCCCAGACCCTCGAGCTGATCATCCGAGAGGTCCAGCCGGAGCGGTTGTGGTTGCTGGCAAACAGCATGGGGGGCGAGGTCGTCGTGAGCGCCTTCACCCGGCTCTATCAGGACG
>CBDUYG010000734.1:0-2277 GCA_965371385.1 uncultured Myxococcales bacterium
CTCCTGGTTGCGAGCCGCCTCGACTCGAGCGAGCACGAGATCGAGCGGGAGCCCGTCGACCTTCTCGCTCTCCTGGCCGAGGAGGCCGCGCGATACGGCGTGGAGGTCAGCGGGGATCGCGGAACCGGGATCGGCGACTCACGTCTTCTTCGCCGCTTGATTCGCAACCTGCTCGACAACGCCGCGCGCTACGCGGGGGGCGCCAGCGACGCGAGCGTCTGCCGGTCGTCCCAGGGCGAGTGGGTCCTGCAGGTCTGCGACCGCGGCCCCGGGATCGCACAGGACGAGGCCGAGTCGATCTTCGAGCCCTTCTACCGATCCCGATCCCGCCCGGCCGACCCGAGTGAAACAGACTCCACCTCCGGCGCAAGCGGCCTGGGCCTCTCCCTCGTGCGCCGGATCGCTGAGCGCCACGGCGGCTCGGCGCGTTGCCGAGCGCGAGAAGGAGGGGGGACGATCTTCGAGGTGCGGCTGCCCGGGGGCGAGCCCGGACCCGGATGATTCCGGAAGGGTTCTCCTGGAGGCGCAACCGAAAGGTCCCCTGCATTCGGAGACCGGCGAATTTCCGGTTGCGCCTTCGGACGACTTCCGCGATGGCCTCGACCGATCCGTAGAGCTTCGTTCGATCCATACCGAGCCGGCGCGTGTCGACCCTTGGACGAGGCTCTACACTCCTCGCGCGCGGGACGATTTCGCGGGAGATGGAGCCGGATGACCGTACTGGGCGCCTCATGACTGGAGCTTTCCGACTCTCGGCCGGGCTCGTGCTGATGCTTCAGCTCCAGGCCTGCGCCACGGTCGACTTCGACTATCCGAAGACACCGAGTACGGCCTGGAACGGGATCGAGGACACGAGCCTCAGCCACCAGGCCAGCTCCCTGCTGGCCGCGCATCCGGGCGAGAGCGGCTTCGACCTGCTCGACGACGGCATCGATGCCCTGAGCGCGCGCCTGCTCCTCAGCAGACGCGCCGAGCACTCCATCGACGCGCAGTACTACTTCATCCTCGACGACCCGACGAGCTATGTCTTCCTCGATGAGTTGCTCAATGCCGCTGACCGCGGCGTCCGGGTGCGGCTCTTGATCGACGACATTCAGACCAAGGGCTACAACCGCGGCCTCGAGGCGCTCGACTCCCACCCGAACTTCGAGATCCGCATCTTCAACCCCTTCGGCCGCCGCACCGGACGCGAGCTCGACTTCGTGACCGACTTCGGGCGTGCGAATCGGCGCATGCACAACAAATCCTTCACCGTGGACGGCATCATCACGATCGTCGGCGGCCGCAACATCGGCGCGGAGTACTTCGCCGCCCGCGACGACGTAAACTTCAACGATCTCGACGTTATGGGACTCGGCCCCGTCGCGAAGGACGTCGGCGCCGCCTTCGACGCCTACTGGAACAGTGACTTCGCGCTACCGATCGCCGCCATCGTGGAGCCCCAGACGGGGGACGACGCCGGCTTGCCGGCGTTTCGAGCCCGGCTCGACACGGCCGTCGATGACGCGGAGACCACGCAATACTCGGATGCCGTGCGAGACACCGGGATCGAACAGATCGACGCGGCCACCTCCAACCTCGTATGGGCGGACTACCAGGTCGTTTTCGACTCGCCGAGCAAGGCGCGAGACGATGGGGAGGGGAAGAAGGATGCCCTTACCGCCCCCCTCGCGGCGGCCATCAAGGAGGCGAAGACGGAGCTCTTCGTAACGTCGCCCTACTTCGTGCCTCGCAGGCATGGCGTCAAGGGATTCCGCGAGGTTCGCGAGCGCGGTGTGGAGGTGGTGATCTGGACCAACTCGCTGGCGGCGACCGACGTTACGGCCGTGCACGCGGGCTACGCCCCCTATCGCCGGGACCTGCTCGAAGCCGGTGTCGAGATCTACGAGGCGCGCAGGGATACCCGCGTCAAGGGCGCCCGGCGTGGCGGCATGGCGGGCTCGCGCGCAAGCCTGCACGCGAAGTGGTTCGCGATCGACCGCAGCCGACTCTTCGTGGGCTCGTTCAACTGGGATCCGCGTTCGATCGGGATCAACACCGAGATGGGAATCCTGATCGACTCGTCCGAGCTTGCCACGCGCATCGTCGAGAGCACGCTCGCGCAATTCCCGCAGAACAGCTTTCGGGTCTATCTGGACGAGCGCGGCCGCCTTCGTTGGTCGTCGACGAAAGGAGGCGAGACGACCGTCCTCACGAAGGAGCCCGGCACGAGCTGGTGGCAGCGGCTGTCCGCGGGCTTCATGCGGCTGCTCCCGATTCGCGGTCAGCTCTAGCCCG
>CBDUYG010000735.1:0-2275 GCA_965371385.1 uncultured Myxococcales bacterium
CCGTTCAGAGCAGATGGCGCTGGGCCTCGGCGATCTGGAAGGCCGCCGCGATCGCCTCCGGGAGATCCTTGCGCAGCAGCAGGTGGCGAACTTCGAGGTCGGAGACGACCGCTTCGGCCAGGGCGGACACGTTCGTGACGATCGCCTCGGCGCCCCAGGCCTCGATCGTCTCGAGGGTCTGCTCCAGCGCGGCCCCGCCGAAGCCCTCGTCCAGGGGCTCGCCGCGCAGGTCCACGACCACCACTCGGACTTCCCGAGTCTGGGAGTTGCGCCCCAGCATCTCGACCATCTGCAGGGCCTCATCGCAGTTCGTGAAGGGCAGGATCATGACCGGGCCCCAGACGTGCACGGTCGAACCGTCGGTCTCGAGGGAGCTGGGCACGGGGAGCGTTTCTCTGTCGGGCAAACCCCGGCTGATCTCACGAAAGACGTCAAAGGGAAGCTTGGGAAGAAGCGTCCGCGCTCGCGGTGCCTGGTCGCCACGCCACTCGCTCACCTCGCGCGCGCTGAAGCGACACTCGGCATCGCCGCCCGCGGAGCACGTGTGCTCGAGCACGAGGATGTCGGTGTCGAAGGTTCCCGAGAGCCAGCCCGATGTGTACCCGGCACTGAGACTGCAGCTGGGCTGATGATTCGCGCCGAACCTGCCGACCCGGGCCACGGCCTCGAATCGCTCGGGCCAGCTGCCGGGGATCTCGATGCTCCCGGGAATCTCACCCGGGGAGGGTTGCCCGAAGGAGATCGCCAGCAAGGGGAACTCGGCGACGGCTGCATCGCGCGGCACCATCGGCTCGGGCCCCTCGCCAATGATGCGATGAGCGTTACGCAGGCCGTAGAGCAGACCGATCTGGAAGATGGTGCGCTGGGCTTCGCTCGGCCCGAGCTTCTCGACCAGCTCGCCGAGCAGGGAGGCGAGAAATCGTGCGTCGACGAAGAGCTTCGGCTCGCTCATCAAGAGGGTATCGGGTCCGAAGCCGAGGGCTGCGAGGACCTCGATCTCGGATTTCGCGTCCGGGTTGATGCTCAAGGCTCTTCCTCACGGCTCCAGGCTGCTCGTCGCCGGTCAGGGCGTCCCCACCGCTCGGGGTTGTCCCCACCGCTCAGGGCTGTCCCCGCCGCTCGAGGCTACCCATCGATGAAGGCGTAGATGTCGAACTTCTGATTCTTCGAGATGAAGCACTCGCCCTCTTCCTCCAGCAGGTGGAGGAAGGCCTCGACGCAGTCCGGATCAAACTGACTGCCGGAGTATTTGTGAAGCTCCTGCACCACTGTCTCGAGGGGCAGGGCGTTACGGTAGGGGCGGTCGCTCGTCATCGCCTCGACGGTATCGGCAACCAGGATGATGCGAGAGGGCAGGGGAATCTGGTCTCCCCGCAGACCCATGGGATAGCCCGAAGCGCTGCCGTCGAACCACTCGTGGTGGTGGCGCACACAGGGCACGATGTGGCGCAGAAACTCGACCGGCTCGAGGATCTTCGCACCGATCTCCGGATGCTTCTGGATCTCGATGTACTCCTCGCTGGTGAGTCGCGCGGGCTTGGTGATGATGGCATCCGGGATGCCGATCTTGCCGACATCATGGAGCAGGCCCGAGAAGTAGACGCGCTCGATCATGTCCTTGCGCAGGCCGACCTGGCGCGCGATGCGCGAGGCGTAGACGGCGACGCGCTCCGAGTGACCCCGGGTGTAGGTGTCCTTGGCGTCGATCGCCTCCGCCAGGGCCCCGATCGTCTGGATGTAGGCGGTGCGCAGCTCTTGATTCTTATTGGCCAGTTGCCTGGTGCGGTCGCGGACCTTGCCCTCGAGGTTCTTGTTCATGTCCTGGAGCTTGAAGTTCTGCTCCCGTGTGATCTGATTGAGGCGTTTGATCTCGGACTTGAGGTCATGGTGAACGAAGGCCTGGCGCAGGGTGGCGCGCAGCTCATCGTCGTTCCAGGGCTTGGTGATCAGCCGATAGATCTCGCCCTTGTTGATCGCCTCGACCGCGATGTTCATCTCGGTATAGCCGGTGAGCATCATGCGCACGATGTCGGCGTGTTGATCGCGCACGGTGGAGAGGAACTCGACGCCACACATGTCGGGCATACGCTGATCGGACACGACCACCTGGGCTTGGACCTTCTGCAGCATCTCGATCGCTTCCTGGGGCCGGGTCGCCGTGAGCACGCGCATCGGCTCATGGCGTAGCAGGCGCTGGATGGCCTTCAGGATGTTGACTTCATCGTCGACGAACAACACGGTATGTTCAGCCACGCATTCGTCTCCGTTGAGTGGG
>CBDUYG010000736.1:0-2274 GCA_965371385.1 uncultured Myxococcales bacterium
GTGAAGCAGATTCTCCAGGATGCGAGTAGCGGCTCGCTCGAGCTCGTCGAGGTTCCGATCCCGGCTCCGGCGCCGGGGCAGGTGCTGGTGCGCAACCATTTCTCCGTGGTCTCGCCCGGCACCGAAAAGATGTCGATGGACTTCGCCCGCAAGTCCATCGTGGGCAAGGCGCGCAGCCGCCCGGACCTCGTCAAGCAGGTGCTGCGGAAGATCCAGCACGAGGGTCCGCTCCCCACCTACCGCGCCGTCACCACGCGTCTCTCCGCACCCCAGCCCCTCGGTTATGCGTGTGCGGGGGTCGTCGAGGCGGTGGGGGAAGGGGTCGAATGCTTCGTACCGGGCGATCGCGTCGCCTGCGCGGGAGCGGGCTATGCGAATCATGCCGAGGTCGTGACGGTGCCCGAGAACCTCGTCGCTGCTGTGCCGGATGGCCTACCCCTCGAGAAGGCCGCGTACGCGACCCTGGGCGCGATTGCGATGCAGGGAGTCCGGGTCGCGAATCCGAGCCTGGGCGAGATCGTGGCGGTGATCGGCCTCGGGCTCATCGGGCAGATCGCGGTTCAGCTCCTGCGCGCCAACGGCTGCCGTATCCTCGCAATCGACATCGACCCCGTGCGCATCCAGCAGGCGCTCGATCAGGGTGCGGAGTGGGGCGCAACGCCGGACGACGACCACGATGCCTGGAAGAATCATGCGACCGGCGGCCAGGGGGCGGATTTCGCGCTCGTGACCGCCGCCTCGTCGAGCTCGGCGCCGATCCACCTCGCGGCGGAGCTCTGTCGCATGAAGGGTCGCGTCGCGGTGGTGGGCGCGACCGCGATGGATCTCGAACGCCGGGCCTTCTACGACAAGGAGCTCGAGCTTCGCATGAGCATGTCGTACGGGCCGGGTCGCTACGATCGGCGCTACGAAGAGCTGGGGCTCGACTATCCCCTCTCGTACGTGCGCTGGACCGAGAACCGCAATCTTCAGGCCTTCATCGCCCTCGCGGCGGCGGGCGATATCGATCCCGGCAACCTCGACGCCCAGATCGTCCCCTTCTCCGAAGCCGAGCGCTCCTATGAGGAGCTCGCGAAGGGGGAGCGCAAGAGCCTCGCGGTGATCTTCCGCTACGAGGGCCAGGTGGACATGAGTCGCACGCTCTCCCTGCGTGACTCGCTCGCCGGCAGGACGGAGAAGGACGAAGTCGGGGTCGCGTTCATCGGGGCGGGTAACTATGCCAAGGGCCTGCTGCTTCCCGCGGTCGCGAAGGTGTCGAAGGTACGGCCGATATCGATCGTCACCGCGACGGGCTCGTCGGCTCGTCGCAGCGCGGAGAAGTTCGACTATGCGAGCTGCGGGACGGATCCGGGGGAGGTGTTCTCCGACCCCGCGGTCGATCTCGTCTTCATCGCGACCCAGCACGACTCCCACGCAATGCTCGCCGAGGAAGCCCTGCGGGCCGGCAAGTCGGTCTGGCTCGAGAAGCCCGCCGGGCTCACTTCGGAAGAAGTCCAGGCCCTGATTGCAACTGCGGGCAAGAGCGACGGCCTCTTGAGCGTCGGCTACAACCGGCGCTTTTCCTCGCACACGACGGCGGTGCGGAAGCACTTCGAGAAGCGTCAGGAGCCGATGGCCCTGCGCTACACCGTCGCGGCGGGGGCGACGCCGGCGGGGACCTGGATCACCGATCCGCGCTCGGGCGGGGGCCGCATCATCGGCGAGATGTGCCACTTCGTCGACCTCTGCCTCTATCTCGTGGGGGGGCTCCCGACTACCGTTTACGCGAGAGCCCTCGGGCGCGATCCCGATCGCGACGATTCCACGGTTGCGACTCTCGGCTTTCGCGATGGCTCGACGGCCGTCATCGAATACCTCGCGAACGCGAGCTCCGAGCTTCCGAAGGAGCGCTGGGAGGCCTCGGCCCAGGGGACGACGGCGAGCTGCGAGAACTTTCGCAGCACCCGGATCGCCGGCGGAACGTCGACGAAGACCATGAATCAAGATAAGGGTCAGCAGGCGGCCGTCAAGCGAGTGATCGATGCCTGCCGCGCGGGCCAGCCCTCGCCCTTCAGCCTCGAAGAGCTGGCAGCGACGTCGGAGACGACCTTCGCGATCCTCGAATCCATCCGCACCGGCCAGGTGGTCGATCTGGCCGCACGCCTGGAGGCGTACCGCGTCGCGCACGAGTCGCCCTGAAGGTCGAAATCCAGCCCGTTGAATCTCGTGGCATGCCGCTCGAGGACTCGTTGAAGCTGCCTGCGAGGCCCGCCACTCACCCGCCACTCACCCGCC
>CBDUYG010000737.1:0-2272 GCA_965371385.1 uncultured Myxococcales bacterium
ATGTTGGGCGGGTCGGCGGCAGAGGCCAGGGTGGCCCATGCATGGGACATCAGGGCGACGCCGATCAGGATGCCGGCGATCGTTCGAGAATGGCTCTTGTTTCGTAGGTTCATGAGTGGTTGCTCCAATCCTGGGACGCCGGCATTCGATGAAGGTTGTGCGGCGCAACAGGGGGAAAGGGTGGGGCGGCCTTTGACTACAGCGTGTCACCACGAAGGCATCGTCAGCTTCGAACGGATCGATCCTATCACACGGGATGGGGGGCTTCAGCGGAGCCCGAGGCAGACTCCGGTGTGCTCAAGCGGAGGGATCGAGCCGCTCGAGAGTCAGCGGTAGGCCATCTCGGGGCTTCGAGATGGGGGCCTGCTGAACGGGCATGGTGTAATCGTCGCGCACGCTCCAGCGATAGCGCCGCACCAGGTGGTGGATCACGACCGCGATCTGGGTCTCGGCGAATCGCAGCCCCAGGCACATGTGGGGCCCGCCGCCGAAGGGGATGTAGCTGTGGCTGTGGCGCTCGTGCTCGGCGCGCTCGGGGCCGAAGCGGTCCGGGTCGAATCTCTCGGGCTCGTCCCACCACTCCGGCATGCGGTGGCTGAAGAGGGGAGAGATCACCACCATCGCGCCCTCTGGGATGCGGAACCCCTCGAACCCGAACTCCTGCTCGGCGACGCGCGGAATCACCGGAAGGGGTGGATAGAGGCGCAACGTCTCTCTCATCGCCAGGCGCAGTGCCTCGAAGCGGTCGAGGTCGTCGTACCGCACCGGCTCGTCTCCGAAGGCGAGGGCCTGCTCTCGAATCCGCTCCTGCCACTCGGGACTCTTTGCCAGCTCGTAGAGCATCGATGTGAGAGTGCTCGTCGTCGTGTCGTGGGCCGCCATCATGAGGAAGCTCATGTGATCGATGATCTGACTGTCGCCGAAACGACTGCCATCCTCGCTAACGGTGTTGCAGAAGCGGCTGAACATGTCGTTGCCGTCACCGGCTCGCTTGCTCGCGATTCTTCCTCCGATGAACTCCGCCATGAACTTTCGCGCGGCGAGACCGCGCTGAAACTCCGTGCCCGGGATCGGCAGGCGGATGCGGGACATCGAGGCGGCGACCATATCCTCGAGGGATTCGTTCAGGCGCTGGGCCTCGGGGCCGAGCTGTATGCCGACGAAGATTTGCGCCGCCATATTGAGGGTGAGGGCCTTGATGCGCGGGAAGGCCTGGATCGTCTTTCCGTCTTCGGTCCAGGATCCGATCTCGGACTCGACGATCGGGTTCATCTGCATCGCATACTGGCGTAGGGCCGGTCGCGTGAAGGCTGAGTGCATGATCTTGCGATCGGCCTTGTGTCGCGCTCCGTCGAGCAGGAGCAGGCCGTTGGGGAAGATCCTCCCCATGATCTCCATCCAGGGCTTGCGAGCGGAGAAGATCCGCTCGGGGTCGAGCAGCACGCGGCGATTGGCATCGGGCCCGAAGAGGTAGACGAACTTGATGAAGGGCAGGCGGATCGTGGCCGTGTTGCCGTGCGCCTCGTAGGTATCACGCAGCCCGCCGAGCATGTCGACGCGCTCTTTCTCCGAGTTGATGACCCGGCCGAGAAAGGCCGAGAGCCTCAGCTTCGGAAGCTCCCGAAGGGCTGCTTCTTCCGACAGGCGCGTCGTGTTCTGCGCTGGGGACATCCTCTCCTCGTGCTCTCGAGGGTCGCAGTCAGCCGCAATCGGCGCCAACTACCTACGCCGACTATCTTGTTGAGCGGCGCCGTCCTGCGAGTCTGAGGAGTGAATGGACGGTTGGCCGTAGAACGCCCGCCAGGGCCTGCTTGACGCGTCCCAGCGCCGGCGTGTTCGCCGCGGAGTCAAAGGCACTGAGCCCCAGCTCGTCTCGGATGTCGTGGGTGAGGAGCTGAACCGGTGCGTCGAGGGGAATTCCGGTCGAGTCCGCGATGCGGACCATGCGCTGGAAGTTGGCGGCGACAGCGGCCGAGTCGACGAGCGCCTCCGGCCCCATGCGCTCGAGCAGCGCGTCGCGGGCCAGCTCCATCTCCTTCTCGCGTCGTGCGACGACCGCACCGGCGAAATCAAAGAGGACGTCGGCGTCCCGAACGCCGCTCTCGGCGGTCTGGCTCTGATCCTGGAGCGCCTCGAGGTTCACTTCTTCGTGACTCATCTCGGCACTCGCACGGAGCGCCATCGCGTGGGACGAAGTTCAGTAGAAGCACTCGTTCAGCGCCGAAACCCGGCCGGCGATGAACTCGATCTGCATGCGATCGATGGAGCGTCC
>CBDUYG010000738.1:0-2269 GCA_965371385.1 uncultured Myxococcales bacterium
AAGAGTGAGGAGCCTCTCGCGCTGATCGTGCGCGAGAGCGGCGGCGGATCGTCCGGATGGATCAGCGGGATCGCGATCCTGGCCATGCTCAACGGAGCGCTCATCCAGGTCGTGATGGCGTCACGTGTGCTCTACGGCCTGGCGGGCGAACCCTTCGTCTCCCGGGCATTTCGGAAGGTATCCCCACGTACCGGAACCCCGATCCGGGCAACCGCCATCGCGGGAGCGGTCGTGCTCGCTCTCGCGCTCGTCGTTCCCCTGCGCGAACTCGCAGCCGTGACCTCCCTCATCACCCTGCTGATTTTCGCGGTCGTGAATCTCTCACTCGTGCGAATCCGGCTCGTCGAGCGCGACACGCAGCCCACGCCCGGGCTGCCGCTGTGGATCCCGATCCTGGGATTCGTCTCGACGCTCTCGTTCTTCGGCTACTCCGGCATTCGCTGGCTGCTGGGGGGATTCTAGAAGAATCGCCTGTTACCGGATCCGCCCGGCTGCCGGCGCCCACGATGACCTCGCTGACCGGAGGCGCATCGACTCGCGCGCCTCCGGTCCCGGGTATCTCTGCGGATTCGAAGATCGTCGAACACAGGTCACGAATCGATCACGTATCGATCGGAACGACCCTCGGCTTCTTCTCCTCCACCTTGGGAATGTCGATCTGGAGCAGCCCATCCTTGAAGCTCGCCTTCACGTCTTCCGCCGCATCGGCGGGAAGCCGCACGCTGCGGCTGAAGCTGCCGTAGGAGCGCTCCCGGTAGTGACGATGCTCGTCCTGCTCCTCGTGCTCGTCGCGCTTCTCACCCTTCACTGTCAGCATCTTGTCGTGGCATTCGACGGAGACGTCCTCCGCCTTCGCGCCCGCCAGCTCGACGGTGACCCGATATCCATCCTTCGTTTCCGCGACATCCATCGCGGGAGCCCACTGGGCGAGCGCCCCGGCCCCGCTCCAGGGATCCTGCATGAGCCTCGAGAAGTGGCCCGGCCTGCGAAGCAATTCGCGAAGCGGATCCACGTCCGGAAACGGGTTCCTCGGCTCGATTTTTCCCGCCAACTTTTCATTTTCAGTCATCGAATTCCCCTCGATTCTCTCGTGCACCACCCCCCCGCCGCGATCTACGCGACTGCGGGTGCGCATCACCATCCAGCTTCAAGTTGGTTGCGAAGCACGAGGATTCAAGGGCTGGGAGGTGGATCGAGCAATGGGTCTCCGGCCCCAGCGCGCACGCTGGCCGACAGGGAGCAACCTCGGACGCCCCTGAGCTGCCGGTGATGCGTCCGACCCAATCAACGGTCCACGTATCGAGGGCTGAACTCGCGAGGTCGGGCTTCAGCAGCAATCGACCCCACCGGCATCGGTGAGGTGATCGTGCCAGTGGCGATCGAAGAAGAGGCCCTTCTCAGCCGCAAGCTGGAGCGTGCGACGGACGTCGATCACCCAGGGGCCCCCGCGAGTGAGGCGAAGGATCACGCCTTCCTCGGAGTGGAGCCTGCGTTGACGATCCCCGTCGAAGGCGATCACGCCCGGGCCGCGCATCTCGATCGGCTCATCGAGCTTCAGCTCCCGGGACTCGATCACGTAGGCATTGCCGTAGAGCCCCGGTGATACGGGAACCAGCAGCGGCCGCCCTCCCCCGCCCGGCCCGCTACAGCGCACCTCGACTCCAAAATCGTCTTCCTTGCCCGACGGATGGAGGAAGCCACCGATGGGCGACATCCCGACCGCGGTCGGCTCGGCGCGGGTCAACACCAGATGGCGCACCTGCTCGGGACGAAAGGGCATCAGGCTACCCGGGTGATCGTCGGCGAGGAGCGTCGCATCGATCACGGCGAAGTCGCGGCGGCCCTCGGGAAACTCCGCCTCGATGATCTTCGCCCGCTGGGCCACCTCTTCGAGCGCGATGCGACCCGACGCGACGAGCCCGGCACTCGCTCCCGCGCTGGTCGCCTCGAGCATGTCGGGAAAGACGTTGTTGGTGCCGGTGGAGATCGGGACGAGGGGAGCCTCGGGCCAGACGCTCGTGACGAGGCGATTGGTGCCGTCGCCGCCGAGCACGATCAGGACCTTGCATCCGAGCTCACGCATCATCGTGACGGTCCGGAGGGTGTCGCTCGGCTTGGTCTCGTTGGCGAAGTCGAGGAACTCGATCTCCGCGTCGACGTGAAGCGACTCTGCGGCCCCCTGGCTGATGCGGAAGCAATCCCGGGCCAGCAGGACGCGCCCGGCGCCGGCGGCCACGGCGCCGATCACGGCGCGCTGGATCTGGTTGCG
>CBDUYG010000739.1:0-2268 GCA_965371385.1 uncultured Myxococcales bacterium
CGAATCTCGCGCTACCTGGCGGCGGCGGCCGAGGAGGTCGACGAGGGGAATCCCGAAGAGGCAACGCGGCTCCTGAAGAAGCTCAAGATGAACCGAGTCAACCCCTACGAGCGGGCGCTCGTCTACCGCATGCTCGCGTTCGTCGCCTACGGAGCCGGTCAGCCCAGCGAGGCCATCGGATACTTCAGACAATTCCTGGCCGAGGAGATGCTTCCGATTCGGGATGAGGCGCGGGTGCGGTTCAACATCGCACAGCTCTACGCTGCGACTCAGGAGTGGCAGCTGTTGATCGACGGGATCAACGACTGGCTGCGCTACGTCAGGGAGCCGGACCCGCTGGGGTTCTATCTGATGGGGATCGCATACTTTCAGCTCGAGAATTTCGACGCCGCCGTCGAGAACACTAAGATCGCCGTCGAGCTCGCGAAAGAGCCGCGCGAGAGCTGGATGCGACTGCTCGCATCCCTCTACTCCCAAAAGCAGGATTACGCGAACGCCGCCCTCGTGCTCGAAGAAATGGTGCTGCAGTTCCCCAAGAAGGAATACTGGGTGCAGCTCTCCCTGATTTATGGCGCGCGCGAAGACTATCGCCGCGCGCTCGCGGTGCAGCAGCTTGCCTATGTGCAGGGATTCCTTACCAAAGACAAGGAGCTGGTGCGACTGGCGCGCTCCTACCTCTATCACGACCTCCCCTATCCAGCGGCCGAGGTGCTCGAGGATGGGCTCGAGAGCGGGGAGATCAACGGATCCGTCGAGGTGTATGAACTCCTGGCCAACAGCCTGATCGCCGCGCGCGAGTACGAGCGATCCCTGCCTCCGCTTCGAAGGGCGGCGGAGCTGTCGGACAACGGCGATCTCTACGTGCGCCTCGGGCAGGTTCACATGCAACAGGAGGCCTGGAATGACGCATCGGTGCTGCTGGAGAAGGCGGTCGACAAGGGCGGCCTCGAAGACCCCGGCAACGCCGTGCTGCTGATGGGCATCTCGTACTACAACGGTGCCCAGCCCGCGCGTGCGCGAGCCGCCTTCAAGCGTGCACGAAAATACGATTCGAAGCGGAGCGAGGCGGATCGCTGGATCACCCACATCGATACGGAGAGCGGGGATATGGAGAGCGGGGAGACCGCCGGCTGAGCGAAGAGCCTATCTCCCGCTCATGCTCGTACCGCCCGCCACGCGATCTTCGGCGAGACGATCTCGATCAATCATGAGCGGCCGCAGGAGCCTGGATAAGAGTCTGGGATTCGGAGGTTTCGTAGCGGTGAGGGACCCGATCGCGGGTCGACGTTTCAACCGTCTCGCTCCGACGCGAGAAACTCCCGGGTACGCCGCCCGGAGCCCTTCTCTGCGTTGTGGAGCACCGCGCAGAAATCCGTCACGCCGGCTTCACGCAGTCGGCCCAGGCTCGCGCGCAGCTCGGCCTCATCACCCAGAATCGCGATGTCACCCGGCTGGCAACCCTCGCCCTCGCGATCGAGCATGGCGCGGTAGGACGGGAGGTTGTTGTAGATGGCGAAGCTCTCGTTCGCCTTGGCGCGTGCGGCATCGACATCGCCGACCAGGCTCGTGGGAAGCGCCGCGAGGATCCGCGGCGAGGGACGACCGGCCTTGCGAGCCGCATCGCTGATCGTGGGAACGGTGTGACTCGCCAGGGTCCGGATGCCCGTCATCCAGGTGCTGGTGCCGTCCGCCAGGGTTCCGGCAACCTCGAGCATCCGGGGCCCGAGCGCGGCGATCAGCAGCGGAACCGGATCTGCACCCGAAACCTGGAGATCGGCATGCACGCGGTAGAGATCTCCGTCGAAGGATGCGCGTTCACCGCGCAGCAGGGGCGCGAGCACACTGAGATACTCCCGCATCTGCTTGGCGGGCTTCGCGTACGAGAGGCCGAACATGCCCTCCGTCACCAGCTGATGAGAGAGCCCGATCCCCAGGCTGAAGCGGCCGGCGCAAGCCGCCTGGACCGTGAGGGCCTGCTGGGCCATGGCGTAGGGGTGCCTGGGAGGCGAGGGCACGACGCCGGTGGTGAGCTCGATACGCTCGGTCTGCTGGCCCACCACGGCTGCGAGAGTCAACGCATCGAAGCCAAAGATGTGCGGGTAGGAAATGAAGTCGAAGCCCTCGGCCTCGAAGGCCCTGGCTTCGGCGATCACGTCCTTCACCGTGGTGTCGGGCAGTGAAGCGGCCTGACTGAAGACTCCGATCCGCATGGCTGGATGGACCTCTCATTGTTTGGATGGGATGGACGATCTCTGCGATGTCCCCGGA
>CBDUYG010000740.1:0-2258 GCA_965371385.1 uncultured Myxococcales bacterium
TACCCACGGGGAGGGACGGCTACATGAAGTTGTGAGTCAAGATGACACGCGAGGCCGTGGGATTTCGCTTCGATCCTCAGCCGAGAGAGCCCCAGCCAGGAGAGCTTCAGCCGAGAGAGCCGTCCTCGTTCCAGAGCGACTGCACCTGTCCCACGTTGGCGGGGCTGCGACCCTCGAGCGTATTCTCGTAAGCGCGCGCCATCGCGTCGCGCCCGTATCCCCGCTCCACCGTCAGCCAGTCGCCGGTGGTCTCGCGGAACCCCGACCAGGCAACGGAAATTCTCTCTTCGAGGCCACCCGGCCCCCAGTCGGCGCTGCGCTTCTGGATCTGGCCCGGCGCGAAGAAGAACTCGGGCTTCGGCCCGGGAATGTCGCCCGGGTCGCCGCCCTTCTCCCAGTGGGTGGCGCCAATGAAGCAATCGTAACGAAGCGCATCGCGGTAGTGCTCGTGGAGCGAGCGTCTTAGCCCGGCGTCGCCCGCCATGTCGACGATCACGGCGGGTTCGTCGGCGGGTAGCGAATCGACCTCGTCGTAGAGCACGACCTCGTCATAGAAGCCGAGGCTCTGCACGAACTCCCGGTTGCGCGCGGAGGTGAGGCCGATCGAACGTGTGCCCGCGCGGGACTTCAAGCAATGAGCCAGGCCGATCGATGTCTTGCTCGATGCGCTCGTCACCAGCACCGCCTTGCCACCGAAGTAGTCGTTGTCGGCAAGAAAGTCATCCGCCAGGAACGAGGTCATGAAGAGCCCGCGCAGGAGCATCAGCAGATCCTCATCGTCCGGGGCATAGAGGGCGTCTTTCGTCGTGCGGCTGTACTGATTGTATGCCGGGGAGATCCCCTCCCGGTGGGGGGCTGCGTCGAAGAGGCCGGCGGAATTCGGGTTCGGCTGGATCACGAGATGGGTGGCCATGGGATAGAAACCGAAGTGGCGCTCGCCGACTTCGACCTCGGCGTGTCGCGACTCGATGATCTCCCCGAAGCCCATCGCCGGGATGCGCCCCCAGCCTTCCTCCGCCGGGAAGAAGTCCCAATAGCGAAGCATGTCGCCCGTCACCGCATACGAGATGTTGTTCGAGGTGAGGGCGAAGCGATCGACCCGAAAGCGCACCTGCCCTTCTTCGATCTCCGCGAGGGGCGTCTCGATGATGCGGTGCTTGCGCCAATCCTTGCGTTCGACGATGAAACCCACGCTGCCGATGGTCATGAACGGACCTCCTGCGACCGCTTCGTCGGTCGCATCTTCCTGCACTGTCGTTCATCGTCCCGGTGACGACGAGCGCACGGGTGACGCCTGGCGAGGCTCGTTCCCGCTGACCGAGCCAGGTCCGCTCGATTCGTCCCGAGACGAGGTGGCCAGCGGATCCTTCTGACTCCGCAGCCCTACCAGTGGAATATCCGAGATCAGCCTTGTCGGCGAGGGATCCTGTGCTATTTCTTTGCCCAATGGTAACGCCGTTACATTACCTGCACGCCGTTAAATAAAATCAAGCGACATCGAACGATGCTGACCGAGGAGCCGAAGCGCCCCATCCCGGCGCGGAATCGGGCACTTCCCTCGACTCTCCCGCCCGATCCTGCAGCTCGAATTCACTCCATTCTCGATCGCGTTGGAAAGAAAACGCTTTCAATATCAACGAGGTAGTCCCACGTGGGCAGAGTCGAGGCGAGCCAGCGCCGATCCCAGAAGCGCACCGAGGCGAGGCGCGCAATCCTGGAGGCCACCGAGACCCTACTCGTCGAGGAGGGGTATCAGGGCTTCTCGATGCGCCGGCTCGTCGATCGCTGTGGCTACTCGGCTCCGTCGATCTACAACTACTTCGGCGACAAGCGGGGCCTGATCCGTGATCTCGTCGAAGATCGCTTTCGCCGCTTCGTGAAGGACCTCGAGAGCCTCCCCCTCGGCGAGGATCCGGTCCGCAACATGTTTCTGCTGAGTCGCGCCTTCGTCGACTTCGGCCTTCGCCACTCGATCCACTACTGGCTGCTCTCGACCTCTCTCGAAGACGAGATTGGTGAGCCGCCCCCGGCGGCCGAGGAGGCGCGGAGGATCCTGGAGGGACCCCTGGCCGAGCTCGACTCGGCGGGCCGTCTGCTGGTGGATCACGAAACCGTGAAGCAGGCGACCTGGGCCCTGCTTCACGGGCTGATCTCCTTGCAGACGAGCCGGCGCGAGATCGAGTGGTCCGAGGACCTCTTCGAGGTCGCGTTCGGCGCGATGATGAAGGGCCTCGTCGCCGGAGAGGCGTGCGAAGGCG
>CBDUYG010000741.1:0-2256 GCA_965371385.1 uncultured Myxococcales bacterium
CGAAAATCTCTTCCGGCGTCCCCATCCCCCTCTTCAGAGCCACATCCCGATCCCACTGATTGGCGATCCTCGAGATTCGCCACGCCTCAGCGAAGGAGATGAGGTCGAGGTGAAACCAGGGCGAGACGATCGGAAAGAACTGCAAGGGCCAGTCGCTGCCGTAGACGAGCCGCCCTGAGAGGCCCGGGTAGGCGAGCGCTCGCTTCAGGAATCCCAGCTTGTTGATCTGAGTGAGGCTCGAGATGTCTGCATACAGGTTCGGATGCTCCGCAAACATCGGAAGAATCCGCTCGAAGTTTTCCTGCCCATCCGTCTCGCCGGTCGTCGCAATGTGGGCGGCGATGACCGTCACCCCGAGGCTCAGAGGAAGCGTCAGGCGGTGTGGATCCGCCAGCTCGTCCTCGGCGTCGGGGAAGGAGCGCTCCTGCCCCGTGTGCGTCAGTAGGGGAAGGCCGAGCTCGACCATCTTGCGGTAGAAGGGCTCGAATCGAGGATCCGAGGGGTCGATGGACATGATCGAGGGGATCCACTTCACCAGCACGGCGCCGTTGGCGTGGGCCCACTCCAGGCGCTCGAGGGCATCGTGGCGGTGCGGGTTGATGCTGGCGCCAAAGAGCAGATTGTCGTAGCGCGCGGTTTCCCCGGCGACGAATTCATTGGGGACATAGACGCCGGTGCGTTCACGATCGAGCTCGCCCTTCTCCGAGACGACGCCGTCGAGAGCGAGCATGACCGCCATATCGACCTCTCTCGAAGCGGCGATCTTCTCGCTCACGCGCTGAATCGCGATCGCGTCTCCCTTCTCCTCCAGCTCCTTCTTCGTCACTCCCATCGCGAATATATAGACGGGGTAGCGGAAGTTGCTCTTCATCTCTTCAGAGATGAAGCAGCCGCTTCCGCCCGCGCCGATCCCGGCGGCGTGGACGTGGATGTCGATCCGGGGGCGGTCGAGAGGAGTGGGGGTGGGTGGGGTGAGGGGGGCGCCGGTCGATCGGGCACAAGCACCGGCCGGTATCGCGAGCAGGAAGAGTGCCGTCAGCGGGAGAAGAGCCGTCAGCGAGCGGGAGGCGGTCAGCGGGAGAAGAGCCGTCAGCGGGAAGAGTGCCGTCAGCGAGAAGAGTGCCGTCAGCGAGCCTGTTCGAATCCGGGCCATCCTGAAAATCCCGCTCCCATGAATCTCGCACTTGAGCTTCGAGCCTCGCGACGGTACCCCCGCCGCCGAGAGCGGGCAAGCAAGGCGGGGTCGTGGAGCTGCGTCCTTCCGGCTCGCCAACCGGAGTCAGGCGCCGGGAGCGGCTCTCGATCGATCGGATGCTCGACGCGCGCGATCGCGGAGCCGAATTCGGGAATGAGCCACTCGCCGCCCGATCAGACGAGATGAATCCGAGGCACCTTCGCCTTCTCCATCAGCGTCTCCCGATCCTCGCCATCGCTCGGATAGACGGCATGACCGAACGCGAGCTCCGGCCGGATCGGATCACAGAGCGCCTCGTCCCGTGTGATCACGTCCGCCACGATCTGGGCCAGCTCGGCGATGCGCTGGTCCGGAGCGTGGCCCGGCTCCGGCATCAGGACGCTGAACTGGTTGGGCTCCGTGCGGCCGAGCACGTCGAAGTCGCGCACATGCGTGCGCAAGGTCTCGGCCACCTGGAGCATCACCTTGTGGGCCAGAGATACACTTGCCTGCTGCTGGATCTTGTCCAGGTTCTCGATCCGACAGGTCGCAACGGCGATCGCGCCTTGACGACCGCCGGCGCGCGAGATCTCCTCGTTGATTCGACTGGCGAGGTACCTCGCGTTGGGGAGCCCCGTCTCCTCGTCGAAGTTGCCGTGCTTGCGGCTGAAGGAGTGGAGTCGCGAGCTATCGACCGCGCGCTCGACGTAGGAGCAGTGCCGCTTGAAGGTCGTGAAGTCGTCGTCGTTGAAGTTGGCGGGATAGAATCGATCCGGCGCTACCTTGTCGTAGATCGAGAGGGTTCCGATCACGCGTCCCTCGCGCTCGAGGGGAGCGGCGATCACGGAGCGGATGCCCTCACGCTGGAGCGCGTGCTCGGGGTCGTCTTCGAGATTGCGAATCATGAAAGCTCTGCGTTTCCGGATGGCCTCGACCGAGATCCTTTTGTCGAAACGGAAGAGCTTCTCCTGTTGGCGTCCATCGGCAGGTCCGAAGTACGAGCGGATCACGTAACGCAGGGTCTGATCATCCTGCAGGCGCAGCACCGCGTGCTCGGCCTCGAAGATCATGGCGCTCGAAGA
>CBDUYG010000742.1:0-2255 GCA_965371385.1 uncultured Myxococcales bacterium
TCACTCCTCAGCCGGGCTGCGGGCGTCGAGCCACGAAGCGGCCGAGGAGTGCCTCGCTCCATCTCGAGACCCGCTCCGGTACGAGCTTCCAGCCGAGAGAGTCGAGGGCGAGGCCGGCTTGCACCAGGATGAGCGCGTCGACGGGATAGCGAAAACGCGGCGAGCCCCAGAAGGGGAGAGTCATGGCGAACGTATACGCGATGATGATCAGGATCTGCCAATGCTCCAGCCAGGAGCAGCGCACGAGGAAGAGAAGAAAGAAGGCCAGGATGGGAAGCCAGAACACGGCGAGGATCATGTCGTTCCTCGAGATCCTGGGATCGAAGGGATTGGGTCGGAAGGACCAGAAGTTGAGCGCACGATTCAAGACCGGCACGAACAGCTTCGGCCAATTCTCGGCAAGCGCCGCCTTCGTCATGCCGATCCCGGTCTCCTGCCACTCGCTCTCCGGAAGCTCGTAGAGCGCTTCGGCCTCGGGATAGGGGCGGTACCCGCCCGCGCGGATCTTGGGATCGTCCAGGTTGACATTGCACATTGGCATCAGGATCCCGCCCATGGTGGTGGCGGGCATGAAGACTCCGTGAATACGATAGTTTCGAAGGGTCCACGGCGTCAGGACGATCATGAAGACCGCGAAAGCGGCGGCGGCCTGGGGAATCGAGAACGAGCGATTTCCGAGAATGGGTCGCCCGAGGCTCCCGATCAGCACCAGGAAGAGGGGCAGGAAGGCCAGGTTGGGGCGGGTCAGAGCGACCAATCCCCAGACGAGACCGGTGACGATGGCCCCGGGCAGGCTCTGATCTCGAGCGGCCTGGATGTAGAGACCTGCTGCCAGGACGACTCCGAAGACGGCGATGCTCTCGGTGAGGATCATGGGGCCGTAGAAGATGGAGGTTGGGTAGATGGTCCACCAGAGCGCCGCGAGCAGAGCCGTGAACGGCTTCAGGCCAAACCACTTCGGCCCCACGAGGAAGAGCAGGGGTGCAGTCAGGGCTGCGATCACGACCAGGAGCCAACGCACGGCTCGTGGCTCGGGCCCGACGATCGAGTAGACCCCCGCCATGAGTCCCGGAAGCAGGGGAGGGCGATAGGATTGGTAGCCCTGATGGGTCTTCCAACCCTCGCCCGCGAGCCCTGAGATGGCAATCGAGTGGTATTGGAGTTCATCACCTTCGAAGCCCGGGGCATCACCACGGGTGGCGACGAAAAACCCCCCGCGCAGCACCAATCCGATGAGCAGCAGCGTAACCACGACGGTGGCTCGGATGCGGGGATCCGCGAGGAGGCTGGCTGCTTCCTCGGTCTGCTCCTCGGTCCCGTCCTCGCGCACGGCCGGGGGCGTGTCATCGCTCATCGGCTGCTCTTTCCTCCTGGTTTCTTTCTGCATGTCGGATCAATCGAGATGGCGCTTGAGGTAGAGACCGACGCACTGATCGTCCCAAGTGGCCTCTCGCCTGCGATCGTGAAATCCCACCTGGCCTCCTCCGGAGGCGAGAAGTGGAATCAGCTTGGGGTTTTCGGTCCATGGATAGCTCGTAATGGCATCGGATGGAATCCACGGGTCGTACCAGGGTGGGCGAGTTCGAAACTCTGGAAACGTGAATCTCATCGCCCCCCCATTCTGTGCAACCGAGACCGCTCGTTGCAATGGCCAACCGGCGGGGAGACTCCCCCACGGCTCCCTGTATATCATGTTCTTCTCGAATTCGTGTCCAGGAATACCGGGGGCGCCTTGCTGAAAGCACTATCCCCTACGCGCCCCTGATTCGGCGAATCGGATTGGAACCGTCCCAGGTACGCGCTTTCTCCGCAATCATCTCGAAGGTCTTTCCCTTCGGACCACTGATCTCGGAAAGCTCGATGACGGTGCCGGGGTGTGCCTCGGTCGCGAAGTAGACCATGCGGCCGTCGATGCCACCGACCTCACCCGATTGCCCGACGGTATAGCCGAGCTCTTGGATGCGCTCGAAGTCGCTGTCGAAATCCTTCGTCCAATACGCGATGTGTTGCAGACCTTCGTGACCTGCCGCCAGAAAATCGCGATACATCGAAGGAGCGTCGTTGCGTTGCTGAATCAGCTCGATCTGGAGCGGACCCGAGTTGGCCAGCGCGATGCTGGCGATCATGTCCGACGGTTCGCCGTAGTAGCGGAAGTTTTCGGCCGGAGCCTTCTCCAGGTAGAAGAACGGACCCACTCCGAGCACCTCGATCCAGTGCTTCATCGCCGCCTCGATGTCCCGCACGACGTAACCATT
>CBDUYG010000743.1:0-2242 GCA_965371385.1 uncultured Myxococcales bacterium
GTGCTCATCGAGCACCTCCTGCAGGAGGACGGGATCCTCGACACCCTCGTAGGCCGTGTCGTCGAGGCCGCTCTCCCGCCAGATCTCGAGCATCGTCGCCGGGTCGGTGATGTCCAGGTTGTCCGTGAAGTAGGCCTTGAAGAGCCGATCGCTCACCTCCGCTGCGGCACTCCGACCGATCCGTTCCGCCGCCTTGTAGAGGACCAGGGGCGGAATACTGTGGGAGGGCGGGCCGAGCCCGGTCTGCCAGACACGAAACGTGCCGCCGTCCTCCTCCGCCTGGGGCCGCATCCAGGAATTCGTATAACGCACGAACTTCTCGAGGCTGCGCCCGCCGGTACTGGGACGCGGCCTCAGCAGGAAGCTGCGCCACTCGATCGAAACCCGATCGCCGAACTCCGACTCGATACCGCGCAGCCGAACGGCCGCGTTGAAGCACCAGGGTCAGAGAAAGTCGGACCACACCTCGAAGCGTACGACCTCGTCCATTCCGGGAGCATAACGCCGATCACGAACGAGAACCCGGAGATGAACACACTCGACCCGCTAGAGCTTCGAGATGATCTCGTCCGCCAGCTTCTCCATCCCTTCGGCCGGCGTCCCGCCACCGAGCACCGGGAGAGGCAGGACGAGCCTCGAGACGCCCAGATCCCGATAACGCTTCACCTCGTCGATCCCGCCCTGGGTCGAGAGCCACATCGCGGTGATCTCCACCTCCCCGGGATCCCGTCCGGCCTCGACGCAGGCGGATCTCAGCTTCTCGACCATCGGCTCCAGCTGCTCGACGCCGGCGGTCGGCGCGAACCAGCCCTCCCCCAGCTTCGCGATCCGCTGCCAGACCTTGCCCGCCGAGCCTCCGATGATCACGGGCAGATGGGGCTTCTGTACCGGGAGGGGATGGCTCTCGAAGCCCTGCCAATCGAGGAAGTCGCTCGTGTGATCGACGGTGCCGCCCGCCCAGACCTTCTTCATGGCCTCGACGTAATCATCGAAGCGAGCGCCGCGGCGCTCGAAGGGCGTTCCCATCGCGTGGAACTCCTCGCGCAGCCAGCCGATCCCGACGCCGAGCATGAAGCGGCCCTGGGACACCCAATCGAGGCTTGCGGCCTGCTTGGCGAGCAGGAGGGGATTGGCCTGGCTCAGGATGTTGACCCCGGTGCCGAGACGGATCTTCGAAGTGCTGGCCGCCACCGCGGTGAGGGCGATGAGCGGATCGACGAAGTTCGTATCGGGCTGGGCGCCCATTTTCCCGCTCGGCGCGTAGGGATACTTCGACTCGTAGTCGACGGGAACGATCACGTGCTCGAAGGTCCAGACCGACTCGACGCCGACCTCCTCGGCCTTGCGTGCAATGGCCACCATCTGGTCGACGTTGCTGACTCCGACGTTCACGGGGATCAATCCGATCTTCACGATGTATTCCTCTTCGATTGAATCATGGGGCTCACTGGGTCTCGCCCGAGCTCGCAATGCGCGACCGCCGATTGTAGGACAGACCCAGCCGGCGGTGTCCCCGATTCGGGTCTTGCCGACCGGGTCATCTCATCGGCGCCGATCCGGCCCGGCACTCGACGCCGGAGGTCCGACGTAGTGGGCTCGGGGCCGGAAGCGCAGCGCCGGCTCGCGATACTCCTCGAGAGCGTGGGCGATCCAACCTGCGCAGCGGCCGATCGAGAAGATCACCTCCCCGGCGCCCTCTTCCATCCCTGCGGCATAGGTGAGGGAGCCCAGCGCGAAGTCGATGTTGGGCTTCACGGGCACGCGCTCGATCAGCAGGTCGAGCACACACTCGACGACCTCCAGGCGTCCGGGCGGGAGACCCGAGCCGCGAAGGGCGTCGAAGAGTGCGCGAGCTCGGGGATCCCATCCCCCATAGATGAGATGACCGAAGCCGGGAATGTGCTTCTCGCGCTGCAGCGCCCGGCCCACGACGGCAACCGCCCGCGACGGCCTCTCGACCTCCTCGAGCAATCGGTGAACCGGTGCGCTCGCAGCTCCGTGGAGGCGGCCGCTCACCGTGCTGAGGCCCGCAGCGACGACTGAGTAGGGATCCGCCCGAACCGAAGCCGCCACCCGGACCGCCAGGGTCGACGCCGCGAGACCGTGGTCGGCGATCAGGACGAGGGCGCCGTTGAGGGCGGCGACTGCGCCGGCGCCCCCGGCCTCGCAGCTCAGCCGCTGCCATAGACGCGATGCAATGCCGTCTGTGACCGGGCCTCGGCCTTCGAGCTCGAGCTGCGAG
>CBDUYG010000744.1:0-2231 GCA_965371385.1 uncultured Myxococcales bacterium
CTGCCAGAGCCCCTCGGAGAGCTGGGCATCGAAGTCGAGAGGGTTCTCCCGGTGCTTCAGGGAGCGGTAGTAGCCGCCGCTCCTGCCCTCGAGCTCGGGGTCCGTGGCCACCATCATCGCGGTGCGGGCCGCCCGAGCGGCGCTCGGGAAGAGATACTTGATCATTGGCTTCGCGAGCGAATAAAGGAAGCCCGGGTTGTTGGCGCCGATATTCGACGCCACCGGTCCCGGATCCACCGCGTTCACGGTGACGTTGCGGCCCTCGATGCGTCGCGCCAGCTCCAGGGTGAAGTAAACGACGGCCAGCTTCGAGCGCGAGTAGGCGTTGGAGAACGAGTAGGGCTCGAGCGCCAGGTCGTCGAGGTCGAGCTTTCCGATCTTGTAGGTATCCGACGAGACATTGACGATTCGGGCCGGCGCGCTCTCGAACAGACGCGGCAGAAGCCGCAGGGTGAGCTGGTACATCGCGAGGTAGTTGACTGCGAATACGAGCTCGTGACCGTCGACGCTCTGCTGGCGCTGGAGGCTGACGAGTCCGGCGTTGTTGACCAGGAGATCGAGGGGGCGCCCGCTCGCGAGGTATTCGTCGGCCGCACGGTCGATCTCGGCCCTGGACGAAAAATCGCAGAGCAGGATCTCGGGACTCTTGCCGCCGGTCAATTCGGCGATCTCGCGCTGTACCGCCTGGCATTTCTCCTGGCTGCGGCCGTGGATCATCACGTCGGCGCCTTGCTGGGCGAGCTGGCGGGCGACCGCGCGGCCGTGGCCATCGGTGGCTCCCGTTACGAGGCAGATCTTTCCCGTCATGTCATTCATGGCTCGATCGGTACTCCGAATCGGTCTCGATAGGCTTCGAAGTGCGGGTCGAGTTGCTCGCGGTCGAGACCGAAATCCTCGAGTCGATAGCTGTGTACACCGTGCTTCGTCTGGGCATTGTCTCGAATCCAGCGCTGCATGCTCGCCTCACGCTCGGCCGTCAGGTCGAGGCCGATGAAGTCGTACACGCGCCGCACTTCCTTGATGGGATCGGCGATCACATCCGGGTAGAGCACATCCAGGAAGGATTCCGGGGCGAGCCGATCCCGAGCACTCATCGATCGCTCGATCGCCCGAATCGCCTTGGCGCCGAACTGCTCACCGATCTCGTTCGCATCGACCCCGTCGCAGAACATCGCGCGTGCGTGGGCCATCATGCTGCTGAAGGACGCGACGGTTCGGGCCGGATCGCGGTGGGTGATGATGACCTTCGCGTCCGGGAACACGCCGAGGAGCTCGTCCAGGTTTTCGAGGTGATGGGGAGTCTTGCCGAGCCAGCGGCCGCCGCGCTGCCAGAGCAGGAGCTGCATCAGACGTTTCATGTACCGATAGGCGGGCAGCTGATCGACCTCGAGAAACCAGGCGTGATAGGTCGGCACGCGCGGGATGACGTCGACGGCGGGACTCACGAAGCTGACGTCGAGGAGATGGATGTCCTCCTCGGGCGCCTCGGCCTCGACGGGATGGATGGCAAAGAGCTCGGGCGAGAGGTAGCGCAGGGCGCGTTCGGCGTTCCGGGCCGGATTGATTCGCGGATCCGGTCCCCGCCGGCTCTCGTGTCCCGGGAAGGGGGCGGGGTTGAGCCCCTCCCACGCCGCCATCGCGCGCAGGCGCGGTTCGCAGGTGAGCAGTCGGTGGAGCATCGTGGTCCCCGTGCGCTGCAGGCCGCAAACGAAGACAGGCGCCTCGACGGGGATCTCCGCGATTTGCGGCTTGCGGTCATGGAGATCCTCGAGCCGCAGGCGATTCACGAGCGCACGCACGAGAGTCTCGCGCATCGTCACCCGGCCGAGCGGGTGGAGATTGGCCTCCTCTTCGAGGGACCAGAGCATTCGCCGCATGGGTTCGCGAAAGCTCTCGTCGACGAATTCGTGCAGCCCGCTGGATCGTCGCGCTGCGGAAATCAACGACTCCTCGCTGAGGGGGACCCGGCCAAAGGGCAGTCGCTGGGCCGCGCGCGCGAGCGCAAGGCCGGCCCGGGCGGGCCAGGGAAAGGTCGCTGGCGTGAAACTCATGATGTCTCCAAGAATTGGGATCCCGGCAGGTGCATCGATCTCGATTACGGCTTCGGCTCTGACCATGGCCATCGGCGATCGCGCAGGAGGCTACCTCTTCAGTGGCTGGGGCACCTCGGCCCCGAGCCGGGTTTTCGCCCTCGATCCGGGCTTTTGCTGGATCCGGGTTTGTCCCCGGCC
>CBDUYG010000745.1:0-2228 GCA_965371385.1 uncultured Myxococcales bacterium
TTCCAGGTCATCGGTCGACCCAAGGCAATCGGCTCGAAGCGGGGCGCATCGATGCCTGCGTCCATGCCGCTCTCCAGCATGAAGAACTGCAGCGCCTGGATCATCGCCTCGATCCCCAGCGAGCCCGGCTGCACCGGGTCCTGGAAGAAGTGGGCCTTGAAGTACCAGTCGTCCGCATCGATGTTCCGCTCGGCCCGCACGCGGCCAAGCCCCTCGGAGCCCCCCTCTGGCCAATAGCCCGTCACGCGATCCAAGGTGCGCAGCCTTGCGCCCGCCAGGCTCAGACTGCCCGCAAAATAGCGTTCCGGCTCGTCCTGGAGGTCGACGATGAAATCGCTCTCCTCGGTGAGAAGCGCGCGTTGCTCGTCGGTCGTCGGCTGGCCGATTTGATTTTCGAGAGAGAGAGCCTCCGGCGGGAAGAAGCCGAATACGGTGTCCATCACGTAGATCCGCTGCTCGCCGCCTGTTCCCGTTTCGGAGGCCAAGAGAAAACACTCGACATCGAAGCTCACGATGATCATGCCAGCGGACTTCGAGATGTTCTTCAGCGTGACCTCGGTTCGCAGCGTGCCCGCGTCCTCGAAGAGCTCGGCCTCGAGGGTCGCAGTGCCATCGAGATTACGGAAGCACACTTCGTCGTCCACACTGAGCGCAGATCCGATGTAGCTCGCGAGCCAACCGCAGGGCTGCAGCGCGGCCTCGAGAATCACGCAATACGGCATGCTCCGGGCGCCGTTGTCGTCGAAGTACCAGGCATCGGCCGGAATGTCGTACTCGACCTCGACGCTGGAGCCGACCTCCATGGCCCCGATCTCGCCGTGAGTCTGGGTCACGCGTGACATGAAGAGATAGGGCGGACCGGGGAGTCGAGGTACACGCCCCGGCGCGTCGAAGCGCGCGTACATCGGCCCAAAGGCCTCCGAAGGCGGACCCCACGCGCAAGCGAGGATGGATCTCTGGTCGAACGCAAAGCGCCCACCATCGGCGGTCCCGACACTGGCCACCGGCTTCGATTCCACGATCTCCGCGAGTAGCTCCTGGCGGTTCGAGAGCGGCCAGTCGGGAACGAGAACGAGGCCGGCGCGGCGTGCGTGGAAGGCCTTGCGGCCGTCGACGGTACACAGCAGATCCGCGTAGAGCATCGGCTCCGGACCGTCGATCACCTCTTCGATGAACACCTCATAGACGATGTGCTTCGATGTCGGCGTCACTTGACCGCGGCAGCGCATCACGATCGGCTCTCCGCTGACCGGCTGGAAACGCCATGCGTCTCGCTCGAGGGTGAAGCCGAGCGCCGCCATGTAGATCGACATGGCCTGCAGGCAGCCTTCGAACATCAACGTCCCAGGCATGCAGGGATCGTTCTTGAAGTGACCGTCGAAGAACCAATCGTCTGGATGCACCGCAGCCTCGGCGCGCAGGTAGCCGCGCCCCCACGGTCCACCGGACGGATCGAACTCACTCACTTCATCGAGAAAGAGCATGTTGCCGGATTGGATCGCCGGGCTCTGGGTATGGGTCAAGCTGTGCTCGAAGCCCGCGCCGAAGCACTCCAGCGGGCGGCCTTCCGCAAACGCACGAATCTGATCGGAGCTGAAGCTCGAACGCGTGCAGGACACGCTGGGCGGATCCAGCCTCGGATCGGCCACCGGCTCGAATTCTTCCGGAGACCACAGGATTCCGTCCGAGTTCGCCAGCTCTTCATCGCTGAAGAAGCCCGCTTGTCCATTCGTGACTCGGATCCGTGGCCGACCCGCGACGAGGCATTCGTAGTGGAAGAAGAAGAGCCGCACGTCATCCTGCTGCGCGTGACCATCGACGTGGATCTCGTAGCAGAGCGTCTCACCCGGCTTCGGGAGATCGCCCTCATAGGTGAGTTCACAGCCGAGCAAGCGATAGACCCGCTCCCCCTGGTTGAGGAAATCGGCTCCCATGTACGAAATCAACATCAAGTCGGCCTGGCCAGACTCGATCATGATTCCGGCCGGCATCCGACCCCTGTGGAGATACCAGGAATCTTCGCGAACATCGGTCTCGCTCCACATGATCCCGGCGCTGTGCACGCCGGGCTTGGCGTCGATGCCCGTCACGCGGTCGGCGAGCAGCAGCGGCGGCTCGGGCATTCGGACCTGGCGCGCATAGCCGTCCTGCTGCTCGAACATCGGACCGTAGATCTCGGAGATCCGGCCAGAGGAATGAATCTCGAGTTGGGCCCGATCGAGGCGAAG
>CBDUYG010000746.1:0-2227 GCA_965371385.1 uncultured Myxococcales bacterium
CTGACGCCCACCTTCTCCGTCACGTACACGTCGAGCCCGAGGCCGAATCGCGCCGCGAAGACGGTGTCTCTACCGGAATCGTTCAGGAGGCCGAGAGAGCCGCGTAGGGCCACCAGCGGTTGACATCCTCTTTCGAGCTCTCCGCCGCCGCGCCCGCAGCCCCGACGGCAAGAGCGGCCACCGAAACGATCATCGCGATCAAGTATCTCGCTCCTCGGCCTCCCCTTCTTTGCTGTGTCGTCAGGCGATACTCGCCAGATCCGTCATCGATATCAAATGCGCCGTCCCCGCGATCCTCGACGTCGACGACTTCGGCAGCCCTCACCACTCCCGCAGCTCCGGCAGCACCCCTGCGAGAAGAGCCTCGAGCTGTCCATTGCCCACTCCACGACCATGCCGCCGTAGTTCACGATCATGATGATCGTGAGGAAGTAGTTCTGCATGTACTCCATCGCGATGTCCTTCGCCTTGCCGGGGTCGGCGTGGCAGAACATCAAGTCTCCGGTGAGCGCCGGGCCGGGCTCGCAGCCGTGCACCTTGCGAAAGCGCTCGCTAGTGATGCTCGACGCACCAGAGCTTGTCGAAACCGTGGGCTCGGCCACTGCCATCTCCTTGCGAACGATCTCGGCGTCGCTCTCCCGGCCCATGTAGTTCTGGAATATCAGAAGCATCCCCACCTGCACGTTTTTCTTCCCCTTTGCGCTCGCGCGGCCGGCGGGTGACGGCTCGATGTTTCGGGTACTTCGTCCCGGCTGTGCAGCATTCGATGACGCATACGCCGCGCCACTCCGGACCCTTCATTCTAGAGGGTGGTCCCGGCAATTGGAACGCTCGCGAAGCCGAGCGCCATCTCGCTCCATACCCAGCTTGACAATCCGCCGCGAAGCGTCTTAGCTTCGAAGTCATGGAGGCACGCAGGCCGTCAGGCCCCTCTGAGGCGACGAAGACCGGGACGGCCCGGGACGGTTCGCCTGAAGTCGCGGCCGAGCGTCGCACCAGCCGATCCAGCGCGAGCCATCCGGAGCAGGAACCGGCTCGGGGGCCGACCTCGTTCGACCTCCAGAGTCTGCTGGCCGCCAGCCTGAAGCAGCTGGCCGACTCGACCCGGTCCACTCGCGCATGTGCGTGGTCCGTGAGGCCGAGCGGCGAGATCTACGTCGTGGCGGCGACGTACCGCGACTCGACTCCGCCCGAGGCGCCCGACGCCCAGGCGCTGCGCTCGATCCAGGCCATCTGGGCCGAGGACAGACCTCTCGATCTCGGAGCCGATGGTCCCGGCTCGCCCCTCCACGATCTCGCGATCCAGCACGGTCTCGGCTGTGCGGCACCGCTCAGCTCCAGCGACGGCGAGCCCATCGCACTGATCCTGCTCGGCGGCCCGGACGATCCACCGGGCAGTGTACGACCCCGTACCCTGGCCGCGCTGGATCAGACCGTTCGGCGCCTACGCGGCCCCGCGATGGCCGATGCCGCGGTGACCCGCCTGCGCCGTCTCGACGAGGAAGTCTGCCGCCTCGATCGGCTCGCCGTTCTCGGCGATCTTCTTGCGGAGGTCGCGCACGAGATCCGAAACCCCCTCGTCTCGATCAAGACCTTCATGCACCTGCTGCCCGACCATCTCGATGACGAAGAGTTCCAGGGCGAATTCCGCGAGATGGTGACCGGCGAGCTGGACCGGCTGGAGCGCCTCCTCGACACCCTCATCACCCACGCCCAGCCCGGCACAGGCCCGTCCCGCCCCGGCCCTACACGGCCGGGCAGCCGCATCGACGAAGTCTTCGAGTCGATGGCCAAGCTCCTCTCCCAGCGCGCTGGGGAGCGGCAGGTCGAGCTCGCCGTCGACCTTGGGGACGAGCTCGGGGACGCTCTTCCCCGTCTCGCAATCGGGGAAGATCCTTTGCGCCAGATCCTCCTCAACTTGATCCTCAACGCCCTCGACGCAGCCCCCAACGCAAGCACCGTCTCGCTTCGCGGCCTGGGAACGAGCGAAGAGGGTTTCGCGTTCAGTGTCGAGGATTGCGGCCCGGGCATCCCGCCCGAGCTGCAGGCCCGGGTCTTCGAGCCCTTCTTCTCGACACGCAGCGATCGTGTCGGCGGCCTCGGTCTGGCGATCTCGAAGAAGCTGATCGAGGAGGCGGGCGGGACGATCCGTGCCGAGTCGGGAGAGCAGGGGGGTGCGCGCCTACGCGTGCAGCTGCCGGTGTTTTCGGGCGGCTGATCGAGCGGG